>MIDV01000053.1:51502-67290 GCA_001830245.1 Lysobacterales bacterium RIFOXYA1_FULL_69_10
GGCGGTGTCGCGGACACGGACCCGCCGGATGCTAACGCCGATACCCGAACGGCGCGGGGCTTCACCCGCCACGGCGGGTTAATCGCGTTTTGACACGCGCTGCGTATCCTGCCGCGATGCGCCTTCCCGCCACCGCCCTCGCCGCCGCCGTGTTGATGCTCGCTGCAACCGGCCCGGCCCGGGCGGCGCAGGTGTCGCGGGTCGACATCGTCGGCCTGGACGAGGCGATGACCGAGAACGTGCGCGTGTCGCTGTCGCTGGTGGATGCCATCGGCGACGAGCTGTCCGGCCGGCGCCTGGCTTACCTGGTGCGCGAGGCCGAGGATGAAACGCGCGAGGCGCTGGAGCCCTTCGGCTACTACGACCCGACCATCACCGTCGACCGCACCCGCGGCGAAGGCCTGGTCGCCGTGACGGTCACGGTCGTCCCCGGCGCGCCGGTGCGCGTGCGCCGAGCGGACGTGGCGATCCTCGGCGAGGGCGCGCGCGACCGCTACCTGCGCGAGGAGCTGGCCGACTTCCGTCCGCAACAGGGCGATGTGCTCGACCACCCCACCTACGAAGCCGGCAAGACGCGCATCACGCGCCGGTTGGCCGAGCGCGGCTACTTCGATGCCGGCTTCGCCAGCCGGCGGGTCGAAGTCACGCGCGCGGAGAACGCCGCCGACATCGACCTGGTGTGGGAGAGCGGCGTGCGCTACGACATGGGCGAGGTCACCTTCAGCCAGGACCCGCGGATCATCCGTCCGCAGCTGCTCGAGCAGCTGGTCTACTGGGACACCGGCAGCTACTACCACCAGGGCAAGCTGGACCGGCTGCGGCAGTCGTTGGCGCGGCTGGACTACTTCGCCAGCATCGACATCCAGCCACGCCCGGAAGACGCGCAGGGCACGCTGGTGCCGGTCACCGTCGAGCTGACGCCGGCCAAGCGCAGCATCTACACCGCCGGCCTGAGCTACGGCACCGACAGCGGCGCGGGCGTCCGGCTGGGGCTGGAGCGCCGCTACCTCAACCAGCGCGGCCACAAGGCGCTGGCGCAACTGGACTACGCGCAGCAGCGCAAGACGCTCACGCTGCAGTACCGGATCCCGGCGTTCGCGTGGCTGGACGGCTGGTACACCTTCAGCGCGCAGGCCGCGGACGAACAGACCGACTACCAGGACAGCCGCCGCATCGAGTTCGTCGGCAGCCGCAGCGGTGAGATCAACGAACACCTCACCGCGGTCGCGTCGATCCACGCGTTGCGCGAGCGCTGGCTGTACCGCGTGGCCGACGACGGCGAAGGCGCGCTGGCGGTTCCGGACTACCGCTACGCGACCTTTACCTACCCTTCGCTGCGCGCCGAATACGTCGACGCCGATGACCTGCTGTTCCCGCGCGATGCGCTGGCCGGCACGCTCATGCTGCGCGGCGGCGTGGAAGGCGCCGGGTCCGACGCCGACTTCGCCCAGGCCCGCGCGACCGCCCACTGGTATCGCGGGCTGGGCGATAACAACCGGCTGATCGTCCGCGGCGAGCTGGGGCATACCTTCACCGACACGGTCGTCGACATCCCACCCAGCCTGCGTTTCTTCGCCGGCGGCGACCGCAGCATCCGCGGCTACGCCTACCAAGAGGTCAGCCCGCGCGTGGACACGGACTTCGGCCCCTACTCGGTGGGCGCGCGCAACGTGGCCACCGCCAGCGTCGAGTTCGAGCACTACTTCAACGACACCTGGGGCGCGGCCGGCTTCGTCGACAGCGGCAGCGCGTTCGACGAGACGCCCGACTGGCGTACCGGCGTGGGCGTGGGCGTGCGCTGGCGATCGCCGGTCGGGCCGTTGCGGCTGGACGTGGCACACGGCCTGGACGACCCGGATTCCGACTTCCAGCTGTACCTGAGCATCGGAACCGCCCTGTGAGGCCGCGCACATGAGTCCATCGCTGCCGCGCTCGCCGTTCCGCCGGCGCATCGACCCGTCGCTGACGCCGGAGCAACGCGAGGCGCGCATCGCCGAGCTGCGCGAGCGCCGCCGCAAGCGCCTGCGATGGCTGGCGGTCCGCGGCAGCCTGACCGCGGGCGCGCTCACCATCGCACTGGCGCTGCTGGCGTACTGGCTGCTGATGACGGTGGGTGGGCGCGACGTGCTGCTGGCGCAGGTGCAACAACGCCTGCCCGCCGGCGCCACGCTGGAATGGCGCGAAGCCGAAGGCCCGGCGTCGGGCCCGCTGACCCTGCGCGGCGTGCGCTTCGAGTACGAGGGCACGGTGTTCGAGGCCGAGCGGGTGATGCTCGACACTGCGCTGCGGCCGCTGCTGGGGCGCACGTTGCGACTCAGGACGCTGGAGGTCGAGAACGCCACCCTGCTGCTGGCCGAAAGCGACGAGCCGTTCGAGCTGCCGCGCTGGCCCGACGTGCTGCCCGACATCGCCCCGCCACTGCACCTGCAGGCGCGCGAGCTGCGCATCGATGGCCTGCGCGTGCTGCAGGCCGACCGCGCCGCGCGCGTGCCGGTGATCGACGTGCACCGCCTGCGCGGCGCGCTGGACGCGCGCGACGGCCATCTCGCCGTCGACGGCCTCGTCGTCGACAGCGACCGCGGCCGCTTCACCGCGGATGGCGAATACGCGCCGCGCGACGACTACCGCACCGACCTCACCGTGACCGCTGTGCTGCCCGCCGACGCCGGCACGACGCCGCCGCGGCTGGGGCTGGTGGCGCGCGGTGACATCGCGCGCATGGACGTGGCCGTATCCGGGCGGGCACCCGGCCCGACGCGCGCGACGCTCGTGCTGCGCGGCGAGGACGACCCGCGCTGGCAGCTGCGCGCCGCCAGCGATGCGCTCGATCTCGGCCTGCTGGCCCGTGGCACGCCCGACGACCAGCCGCTGGTGCTGGACCTCGCGGCCGACGGCGTCGGCGGGCGGGCCGATGTGCAGGGACGCATCGCGCGCGGCGACCTGGCGGCGGTGATCCGCCCCTCGCGCGTCGCGCTGGAGGACCAGGTGCTGGACGTGCAGCCGCTGGCGCTGGAGCTGCTCGACGGCACCGCGACCCTGCGCGGCCGCGCCGACTTCCGCGACCCGGCCGTGCGCCGCTTCAAGTTCGCCATCAACGCGCGCGGCCTGACCTGGGGCGGCGCGGCCACCACCCCGGCCACGCCCGCGCAGGCAGCCGCTGACACGCCGGTGATCCGCCTGGATGCGGACCTCGGGCTGGCCGGCTCGGTGGAGGACTGGGCGGCGATCGGCACCGCGGGCCTGGCGCGCGACGGCGAACAGGCACAAGTCCGGTTCGATGGCCGCGGCACCGGCGAAGGCGTGGCATTGCGCTCGCTGCGCGCGACCATGCCCGGCGGCCGCCTCGACGCCACCGGCGACGTGCGCTGGGCACCGTCGCTGGGCTGGGACGTGGACGCGACGCTGGCCGGGTTCGACCCGGGCTACTTCATCGCCGGATGGGACGGCGCCATCGACGGTGCGCTCGACAGCCAGGGCGCCACGCGCGATGACGGCACGCTCGACATCGACGTCGACGCCCCACGCCTGACCGGTCGCCTGCGCGGCCGCGCGCTGGACGGCCGCGCGCGCGTGGCGATCGCGCTGCCACCGGGCGATGCGCGTGGCCCGTCGTTCGACGGCGAGGTCGCGCTGTCGCTCGGCGGCAGCCGGGTGGAGGCCTCCGGCCGCATCGCCGACACGCTCGACATCGACGCGCGCTTCGCACCGCTGCAGCTGGCGGACCTGTTCCCGGACGCCGCGGGCACGCTGCGCGGCACCGTGGCCCTCAACGGCACGCGCACCGCGCCCGACGTGCAGGCCGACCTGGCCGGCAGCGGCCTGCGCTGGGGCGACATGCAGGCCGACACGCTGGCGCTCGACGGCCGCCTGCCGTGGCGCGGCAGCGGCGGTGCGCTGACGCTCAACGCCACCGGCCTGCAGGCGGGGCTGCCGTTCGACACGCTGGACGTGGATGCGCGCGGCGCGGTGGAGGCGCTGCAACTCGATGCGCAGGCGCGCGGTGAGGTCGGCGCGCTCGCCCTGGCCGGCAGCGCGCGCAAGCAGGGCACGACGTGGCGCGGCACGCTGGCGTCGCTGCAACTTGATCCGGCGCGCGGTGCGAACTGGCGCCTGCAGGGTCCGGCCGGTTTCAGCTGGACGGGCCGCGCCGGCACGCTCGAACCCGCATGCCTGGCCGCCAGCGACGGCGGCTCGCTGTGCGCCAGCGCCGACTGGCCACGACGGGGCCTGCAGGTCGAAGGCCAGGGCCTGCCGTTGGCGCTGCTGGTGCCCTACCTGCCCGAACGCAGCGACGGCCGGCCGTGGCTGCTCAGCGGCGAAGTCGCCATCGACGCGCAACTGCGCCCGGCCGGCAACGCGTGGCAGGGCCAGGCCACGATCACCTCTTCGGCCGCCGGCCTGCGCTTCAGCGAGCGCGCACGGCGCGACGTACTGAGCTACCGCAACCTGTCGCTGGTCGCCGAGTTCGACCCCTCGCGGATCGACGCGACGCTGGGCGCGGACGTGCTCGGCGACGGCCGCCTGGACGCGCGCGTGCAGACCGGTTGGGACGCGTACGCGCCGCTTGACGGCGACATCGCCATCGACGTCGACGAGCTCACGTGGATGGAGCTGTTCTCGCCGGACATCGTGGAGCCGCAGGGACGACTGGCCGGTCGTCTCGGCCTGGCGGGCACGCGCGGCGAGCCGCTGCTGTCGGGCCAGGCGCAGCTGACCGGCTTCACCGCGGAAGTGCCGTCGCTGGGCATCACCCTGCAGGACGGCCGCATGGCGCTGGTGGCGCAGGCCGACGGCAGCGCGCGCATCGACGGCCGGGTCGGCACCGGCGACGGCACGCTGTCGATCGACGGCACGCTGGGATGGCGCGGCGGCGACACGCCGCTGGTGCTGGCGATCCGCGGGCAGGACGTGCGGGTATCCGACACCCGCGACCTTTACGCGGTCGCCAGCCCCGACGTCGAGGTGCGCTACACCGCGGGCGCGCCGCTGCAGTTGACCGGCACGGTCGGCGTGCCCGAGGCGCGCCTCGACCTGGAGCGGCTGGACCAGGGCGTTTCGGCGTCGCCGGACGTGGTCGTGCTGGACCCGGCCAACCCGGAGGACACCGGCGGCCTGCCGCTGGACATGGACCTGACGCTCGCACTGGGCGAGGACGTCACGCTCAACGGCTTCGGCTTGGACGGCAGCCTCGACGGCCGCCTTCGCGTGCGCGCGGTGCCGGGGCGCGAGATGACCGCCACCGGGCGGCTGGAGGTCGGGGGCCAGTACGCGGCCTATGGCCAGGAGCTGGAAATCACCCGCGGCTACCTGACGTGGTCGAACGGCCCGGTGTCGGACCCGCTGCTGGACGTGCGCGCCGAGCGCGAGGTCGGCGAGGTCACCGCCGGCGTCGACATCAGCGGCCGCGCCAGCGCGCCGCAGGCGGAGGTCTGGTCCAACCCGGCCAGCTCCCAGTCCGAGGCGCTCGCGTACCTGGCACTGGGGCGCCCGCTGTCGAGCGTCAGCGGCGACGAGGGCCGCCAGCTCAACGCCGCCAGCGCCGCCCTGACCGCCGGCGGCAGCCTGCTGGCGTCGCAGCTGGGCGCGCGCATCGGCCTGGACGACGCCGGCGTGATGCAGAGCCGCGCGCTGGGCGGGTCGGTGTTCGGTGTCGGCAAGTACCTCTCGCCGCGGCTGTACGTCGGCTACGGTGTCTCGTTGCTGGGTACCGGGCAGGTGCTGACGCTGAAGTACCTGCTGCGGCGCGGCTTCGATATCGAGATCGAGTCGAGCACGATCGAGAATCGCGCCTCGCTCAACTGGCGGCTGGAGCGCTGAGCGCGCCCGGGTGTCGTGACGCGCGCCGTTAACCTCGTGCACACCCGGGGCGCGGCACCCTGCCCGTCCCCGGTCCCTGCATGGAGTCGCCGATGGTCCTGCGTATCGCTTCGTTGTCCGCCGCCTGCACCGCGCTGGTCGCCCTGGCCGCCTGTGCCACGCCTGCCGCACCGCCGGCCAGCGACCCCCTGCCGCCCGCCACCGCCGAGGCCCCGCCCATGAGCGACCCCAACCCGCCGATGCCCACCGACCCGTGCGACGCCGAAACCGCCAAGCCCAACGCGATCGGCCAGGTCGCCACTGCCGAAGTGGTCGAACGTGCCCGCATCGAGGCCAACGCCGAGATGGCGCGCGTGCTCAAGCCCGGGATGATGGTGACGATGGAATTCCGTGCCGGCCGCCTGAACATCGACGTCGACGAGGCCAACGTCATCACCAACGTGCGTTGCGGCTAGGTCGCGCGCGCCTGATGCCGAGGCGCGGCGCTCCTGTAGGAGCGGCTTCAGCCGCGATCACGACTGCGCGTGCTTGCAAAAACGGATGGGCCGCGATTCCGATCGCGGCCCATCTTTTCTTGACCAGCCTTCTGTAGGAGCGACGTAAGTCGCGATGCGTCGATCCGGTGGGGCGCCGAGGTCGCGACTCACGTCGCTCCTACAGGACTGCTCCCATTGGCATCGCGCCCGGATGGCATCGCGGCTGAAGCCGCTCCTACAGCGCGGCGTCGGCCGTCGGACGCACGACCCGACCCTGCAACCGCGGCGCGCCCTCGACCACGTCGGTCCACACCACGTGCAGCGCATCGCCCTGCAGCGCCATCTGCGGGAAGCCGGTGCCGCGCCCGCGGCCCTGCAGCTTCGCGACCTCGATGCGCTGGCGTTCTTCCGAGAGGTCCGGCGCCCAGCGCGCCAGGTGCAGCGACTGCCCGCCGCGGTCCTCGCGCACCCACACCACCCACGCGTCGTCCGCGCCCAGCGCGACATCGACGCGGCCCTGCACATGCTCGCCGCGGTCGAACACCACCGGCGCGGCGAACGTGTCGCCGGCATCCGTGCTGCGTGCGAGTTTCAGCGTCGGCACGTCGCCGGCGGCGGTGTACCAGGCCACGATCGCATCCGTGCCGTGCGCGGCGACCGCCGGGCCGTTGACCGGGCACGCGGGCATCGTCCAGTTGTCCGCGTGCACCAGTGCCGGCGCCGTCCAGCGGCCACCCTCCCAACGCGCCACGGCGACGTCGCGGATCTCCTCGCGGGTGCGGTCGCGGTAGACCAGCAGCGGGCCACGGCCGGTCAGCGCGGCGTCGGTCTGGCAGCAGTCGCAGGTCATCGCGTCCAGGCGCTGCTCGTCCGAGCGCTGCAGTGCCCCGTCGATGCGTGCGGTGCGCAGCGTCATGGCGCCACCGCCGTGGCCCTCGTGCGCCTCGTGGCCGCCGCCGGTCTCGCGGCCGTCCAGCCACGCGATGCCCAGCGCGTCGGAGGAGGCGGGCCACAACGACACGAAACCGTGCTCCGTCGGCGTGCCGTCGTCGTTGACGGTGACCGGTGCCGACCACGTCGCGCCGCCATCGTCCGAGCGCACCAGCGCCACGTCGTAGGCGTAGGTCGCGGCAGCCGATTTCTGCAACCAGTGCGCCCAAAGCGCGCCGTCATCGGTGGCCAGCAGGTGCGGGGTGTCGGCCCAGTTGACGAACCAGTCGTCGCCGCGCGCGATATCGCGCGGCGCGCCCCAGCCCGCCGTGTCGTGGCGCGCGAAGCGCAGCGCATGGCCATCGCCCCGGGGTTCGATCCACGACAGCAGCAGGCCGTCGCCCGCCGTGACCAGGTCCGGCTGGGCGGCACGCGCGGCGGCCGTCGGCAATGCCCACTCGTGCATCGACCAGTCGCGGCCGGCCTCTTCCGGCATGGCCACCGCAGGGTTGTCCTGCGCGCCGCATGCGGCCAGCGCGAGTGGCAGCAACAACGCGCATGCGAATGCCGCGTGTGGATTCGCGCGGGCGTTCGCGCCTGCGGAGGCGGAACGGGACGTCGGCATGGCGGCTCCGGGCAAGAGGATGGGACGCAGGGTAAGGTGCCCGCGTCCTCACTGCACGGCGCACGCCGATGAACCTGCACCTGCTCTACGTCGGCCTCGGTGGCGCGCTCGGCGCGATGTCGCGTCACCTGCTGGGCGGCTGGGTACTGCACCACACCGCGCAGGGGCGGTTCCCGGCGGGCACCTTCGCGGTCAACGTGCTGGGCTGCCTGGTGATCGGGGCGCTGGCGGGGCTGGCCGAGCGCCACACGATGTTCTCGCCGTCGATGCGGGTGTTCCTGTTCACCGGCGTGCTCGGCGGCTTCACCACGTTCTCGGCGTTCGGCCTGGAGACGCTGTACCTGCTGCGCCGCGGAGAGACCGGCGTAGCCGCGGCCTACGTCGCGGGCAGCGTGCTGCTGGGGCTGGCAGCGGTGTGGATCGGGTTCCGGCTGGCGGGTGGAGGCCGCTGACGACCGTAGCCCGGGTAAGCACAGCGCACCCGGGTCACATCGCGACTGAGCGGCACGGCATTCCGGGTACTGCAATGCGCCGCAGCGCTGTGCCAATGCCCGTGCCACCACCCTCCCGGGTGTGGCCGCTGGCCTTACCCGGGCTACGGGTCAGGCGGGTGGGGCCGCAGACAGCCGTAGCTTCGTAGCCCGGGTAAGCGCAGCGCACCCGGGTCACATCGCGACTGTGCGGCACGGCATTCCGGGTACTGCAATACGCCGCAGCGCTGTGCCAATGCCCGTGGCACCACCCTCCCGGGTGCGGCCGCTGGCCTTACCCGGGCTACGGGTCAGGCGGCCTGCCCCCGCCGCAAGCGCGTGAGGTGCACCAGCAGCAGCGAAATCGCCGCAGGGGTCATGCCCGCGATCCGCTGCGCCTGGCCGATGCTCAGCGGACGCACGCGTTCGAGCTTGCCCGCAACCTCCGCCGACAGCCCGCGCACCTGCGCGTAGTCGAAGTCGGCCGGGATCGGGGTGTCCTCGTGGCGGCGCGCGCGCTCGATCTCCTCGCGCTGTCGGTCCAGGTACCCCGCGTACTTGATGCCGATCTCCACCTGCTCGGCCACGGCCGCATCGTCCACGCCGGGGCCGAGCGACGGCACCTGCATCAGCTTTGCGTAGTCCAGTTCCGGCCGCTTGAGCAGGTCGGCCGCGTGGGTTTCGCGGCTGATGGCCAGGCCCAGCGTCTCGCCGATCTCGCGTCCCAGCGCATTGGCCGGTGCCGCCCAGATGCCGGACAGGCGCGCGTGTTCGCGTTCGATCGCCTCGCGCTTGGCCTCCAGCGCGGCGAAACGGGTGTCGTCGACGAGGCCGAGGTCGCGGCCGACCGGGGTCAGGCGCAGGTCGGCGTTGTCTTCGCGCAGCTGCAGCCGGTACTCGGCGCGGCTGGTGAACATGCGGTACGGCTCGGTGGTGCCGTGGGTGATCAGGTCGTCGACCAGCACGCCCAGGTAGGCCTGGTCGCGGCGCGGGCACCAGCCGCCCAGCCCGCGCACCTGGCGGGCGGCGTTGACGCCGGCGAGCAGGCCCTGCGCGGCGGCCTCCTCGTAGCCGGTGGTGCCGTTGATCTGGCCGGCGAAGTACAGCCCCTCGATCGCGCGCGTTTCCAGCGTCGGCTTCAACCCGCGCGGGTCGAAGAAGTCGTATTCGATCGCGTAACCCGGGCGGGTGATGTGGGCGCGCTCGAAGCCGCGGATGCTGCGCACCAGCTCCAGCTGCACGTCGAAGGGCAGTGAGGTGGAGATGCCGTTGGGGTAGATCTCGGCGACGTCCAGCCCTTCGGGCTCGACGAAGATCTGGTGGCTCTCCTTCTCGGCAAAGCGCACCACCTTGTCCTCGATGGACGGACAGTAGCGCGGGCCGATGCCTTCGATCTGCCCGGTGTAGAGCGGGCTGCGGTCCAGCGCGGCGCGGATGGTGTCGTGGGTGCGCGCGGTGGTGTGGGTGATCCAGCACGACACCTGACGCGGGAGGTCACTTTGTTGCCCGGTAAACGAGAACACCGGACGCGGATCGTCGCCCGGCTGCTCCTCCATCACCGTGTAGTCGAGGCTGCGGCCGTCGATCCGCGGCGGCGTGCCGGTCTTGAGCCGGTCGACCACGAACGGGCCCTCGCGCAGGCGCGCGGCCAGTGCGGTGGCCGGGGGGTCGCCGGCGCGGCCGGCGGCATACGTGGTCTGGCCGACGTGGACCTTGCCCGCCAGGAACGTGCCCGCGGTCAGCACCACCGCCGGGGCATGGAAGGTCAGGCCGGTCTGGGTGACCACGCCGGTGACACGGCCGTTCTCGAACACCAGGTCGTCCACGGCCGCCTGGAACAGCGTCAGCCCGGGCTGGGCCTCGACCGCGCGGCGGATGAAGGCGCGGTACAGGCTGCGGTCGGCCTGGCAGCGCGTGGCCCGCACCGCCGGGCCCTTGCTGGCATTGAGCCGGCGCCACTGGATGCCGGCGGCGTCGGCGGCCCGCGCCATCACGCCGCCCAGTGCATCGATCTCCTTGACCAGGTGCCCCTTGCCGATGCCCCCGATGGCCGGGTTGCAGCTCATCGCGCCCACGGTTTCGACGCTGTGCGTCAGCAGCAGCGTGCGCGCGCCGGCCCGGGCGGCCGCCAGCGCGGCTTCGGTGCCGGCATGGCCGCCGCCCACGACGATCACGTCATGGCGGTGGAAGTCGGAATGCATGGACATGGCGGGCCGGGAGGCGGAGGAAAACCGCATGCGGGGCGGGAATTCTACGTCCAATCAATCGCTTGCGCGCCGGCCCCGTTCATTTTGGCCGGCCGTCAAGCAACTGGCACTTGCAGTTTGCCGGAAAGTTGGCACGGCACTTGCGATACCCCATACTGCGCCCGCTCTGGGACCCCGGTCACAGATTGAAAGCGACACATATCCGAATTCCTTGGGGAGTGATTCACATGTCCGTCTTCACCCGTACCGCCCTGGCCGCCGCCCTGCTGGCCGCCGCTCCGATGGCGTTTGCCGCCACCGATACCGACACCATGAACGTGTCGATCCAGATCGAGAACGAATGCTCCGTGGCTGCCGAAGACATGTCGTTCGGCACCCAGACCGACCTGTCGGCTGACATCACCTCCACCGCGGACGTCACCGTGGACTGCACCAACCAGGGTTCGATCGAGGTCGCGTTCAGCGCTGGCGGCAGCAGCGACTTCACCAACCGCACCATGGAAAACGCCGACGGCGTGACGATCGATTACCAGCTGTACAACGCCGCCACCGGTGGTGCCGTGCTGGGTGACGGTTCCGGCACCACCACCACGTTCGCTGGCACCAGCACTGGTGGCGCACAGACGTTCACGGTCTACGGCGAAGTGCCGGGCGGCCAGGGTGCCAAGCCGGTCGGTAACTACTCCGACGCGATCACCGCGACGCTGACCTACTGATGTCCCCGCGCCGCCTTGCGGCGGCGGCGGCGATCACCCTGGCCCTCGTGGCCGGGGCGGCGTCCGCGCGCGGCCAGCTCCAGACCCGGCAGACCGGTGTCGACCTCGACGCGGGCGACCGCGCCGGACGCATCGTGCTTGCCAATACGGGCGATGCGCCCGTGGCGGCGCAGGTGCGCGTGTATGCGTGGACCCAGGTCGACGGCCAGGACGTGCTCGAGCCGACCGACGCGATGGTCGCCAGCCCGCCGATCATGGAGATCGCCGCAGGCGGCGAGCAGCTGGTCCGCGTGGTGCGGCCGACCGCGGCGCCCGTCGAGCGCGAGCAGGCGTTCCGCATCGTCGTCGACGAACTGCCGGGCCAGGGCGAAACCGAAGCCGGCAGCGCCATCAAGGTGCGGATGCGCTACGTGCTGCCGGCGTTCGTGCGCGCGCCCGACCCCGCGCCCGCGTCGCTGGACTGCCGCATCGAACCCGGCGCCATGGTCTGCCACAACACCGGCGGCCGCGCGGCGCAACTCGGGCGCAGCCACCTGCTGGGCGCGGGCGGCCGCAAGGTCGAGCTGTCGCCCGGCCTGCTGGGCTACGTGCTGGCCGGCAGTACGCGCCGGTTCGAGCTGGACGCGCCGGTGATGGCCGTCGCCAGTTCGGCGACGCAACTGGAAGTTCTCCTCGATGGCCAGCCGGCCACCCTGCCGATCACCCGCGGCCGCTAGGCCGACCGCGCTCGCGCTGGCCCTGGCGGCCGCGTTGGCGGGGCCGGGCCCGGCGTGGGCGGCCACCGCCACCGGCGGCGCCATGGCGACCCTCGATGCCGAACCGCTGGCCCAGGTCAGCGCCGTACGCGCGCCGCAGGTGATGTACCTGGACATCTCGCTCGACGGGCGCGTCGTCGCGACGCTGGTGCGCTTCACGGTGGTCGACGGCGAGCTGTCGGTGCTGCCGTCGGTGCTGACCGATGTCGGCCTGCAGCTGCCCGACGGCCTGCCGCTCAACGCGGCCGGTGAGGTCGCGCTGGCTGACATCCCGGGCCTGGGCGTGGACTACCAGCCGACGATGCAGCGCGTCACCCTGCTGCCCGGCACCGAGCTGCGACCGACCCGCCTGCTGGGCTACCGCATCCCCGCGCCGGTCCAGGTCGACCGCGACCACGGCCTGGTGCTGGACTGGGACGCCTACGGCCGCCACCTCGACGGCCAGGACACGCTGTCGCTGGGCACCGGCGCGCGCTGGTTCGGGCGCTGGGGCACGCTGGAGGTCAACGGCGTCAGCCGCACCGGCGATGCCGGCAGCGACGGCTACGCGCGGCTCGACACCCGCTGGACCTATTCCGACCCCCGGCGCATGTGGACGTGGTCGGCCGGCGACATCGTCTCGGGCGGCCTGGCGTGGTCGCGCCCGGTGCGCATGGGTGGCGTGCAGCTGCGGCGCGATTTCGGCGTGCGGCCGGACCTGATCGTCCACCCGCTGCCGCAGTTCTCCGCCGACGCCACGCTGCCTTCGTCGGTGGAGCTGTACGTCAACAACATCCGCCAGTACGGCGAGGAGGTCGCGCCCGGCCCGTTCGTGCTGAGCGACTTCCCGCGCGTCAGCGGCGCCGGCCAGGCGGTGGTCGTGGTGACCGACGCGCTCGGCCGCACCACCCAGACCAGCGTGCCGCTGTACGTCGATTACCAGCGGCTGGCGCGCGGGCTGACCGATTTCTCGTTCGAAGCCGGGGTGCTGCGCCGCGGCTTCGGCATCGACTCCGACGACTACGGCAGCAACGTGGTGGCCAGCGGCAGCTGGCGCCGCGGCATGCGCGACGACCTCACGCTGGAGCTGCACGGCGAGGCCGGCCCCGGGCTGCAGCTGGCCGGTGCCGGCGTGGCCTGGTCGCCGCTGGCCCGCTTCGGCGTCGCCACCGGCAGCGTCTCGCGCAGCGAGGGCGACAGCGCCGGCACGCAGTGGAGCGGCGGCTACCAGTGGTTCGGCCAGCGCGCGGGCTTCGACGTCAACGTGCAGCGCGCCGATGCCGGCTACCGCGACCTGGGCACGCTCGATGGCGGCGGCGCGCCGTTGCGCGCGCAGGACCGCGCCTCGGCGTGGATGACCGTGCCGCGCGGCTCGCTGTCGGTGACGTGGCTGCGCTACCGCGATGGCGAGGACCTCACCGGCCGCACCGTGAGCCTTGGCCTCAGCCAGACGTGGGGTCGCTCGCTGTCGGTGTTCGCCAATGCCTTCCATGACGACCGCGCGGGCTCCGGCGTGTCCTTGACGCTGAGCCTGCCGCTCGGCGACGGCCTGGACGGCTCGCTGACCGCCGACCACCGCCGCAGCGACACCGGACTCACCGCCAACCTGCGCCGCCGCGCGCCGTACGAAGGTGGCTGGGGCTGGCAGGCGCAGGCCAGCGATGACGGCGACGGCCAGCTGGCGGCGCAGTACCGCGGCAATGGTGGCGAGTTCTGGGCGGGCGTTGACCGCTTCAACGGCGAGCACGGCCTGTTCGCGCAGGGCATGGGCAGCGTGGTGCTGATGGACGGCCAGGCCTTCGCCAGCCGCCGCATCTCCGATGCCTTCGCCGTGGTGTCGACCAACGGCATCGGTGGCGTGCCGATCCTCTACGAGAACCGCACCGCCGGCCGCACCAACGACCGCGGTTACCTGCTGCTCTCGGACCTGCGCGGCTGGGAGCGCAACCGCATCGCCATCGACCCCGACGGCCTGGCCGCCGACCTGCGCGTGCCGGCGATCGAGCGCCTCGTCACCCCGCCCAACGCCAGCGGCATCCGCGTGCCGTTCGAACTGGAGCGCGTGCGCAGCGCCACGGTGACGCTGCTGGATGCCGACGGCGAGCACGTCGCCCCCGGTACGCGCGTGCAGCGCGCGGATGGGTCGGAGGCGATCGTGGGGTTCGAGGGAGCGTTGTGGCTGGAAGGGTACGCAGCGGGTGAAAGCTTGTCGTGGCTCCGTTCGGGAATGTCCTGCGCCGCCATCGTCCCGGAAAGGATCGCCGGTACATCCACGCGGGCCGAAGCCGAGTGCCTACGGAGTGAACAATGATGAGACTCGCCTGGTTGCTGTTCTTCGTGCTGCTCGCATCCGGCCTGTCACCCCGCGTCGAGGCGCAACAGCGGGGCTGCACGGTCCAGTCGGCAAGCCAGTTCGACTTTGGTCATCCCGGCGCGAACCCAACGTCCGCGGTGACTACGACTGCCGATGTGCGAGTGCGATGCGAGGGCAATCCGCCGCAGCGGGGCGACACTGTGAAAGTGTGCGTGGGCGTAGATCCGTGGTTTCTGGGTTGGCTAGGCCCCGTGCGCTACATGACTCGCGGTTCGATCTTCTTTGGAGATTTCCTGCAGCACCAGATCTACCGTGACTCTGCGTCGGGCCCGGTCGCCGGCCTGGGCAATGCGAGTGCGGTGGGCTACCTCACGCTCGATCAGGGACCCACCAATGCACCTTACGGCGAAGCCCTCATCACCTTGCACGGCGTCATAGAGCCTGGCCAGAACGGCTTGCCGGCAGGCACGTACCGGGAAAGCAACATCGGGCTGGAGGTCCGATCGACCACGAATCTCGGGGAGAGCTGTGGCGACGCGCCCGTTAGGGCGATGGACCAGACATACGCGGTCGCCGTACTCGACGGCAGTTGCACCGTGGTCGCTCAGGACTTGGCGTTCGGATCCCACAGCCAACTGTCGGGCGCCGTGCCAGCGACAACGAGCATTGGAGTGACGTGCACGCGCGATACCGCCTACACCGTGCGGATGGACGGCGGCACCACAGCCAACGACGTCGCCGACCGGCGCATGGGATTGAACGGCACGGGCCCGGCGGCGCAAGGCGTCGCCTACCAGCTGCGGCATAGCGGACCCAATGGACCACTGTGGGGTGACGGTACGTCGGGCACGTCGACGCTCTCGGGCACCGGCACGGGCGGTTCGCAGACGCTTCCGGTCTATGGCCGCGTGCTGCCCCAGGCCGTGCCGCTGCCGGGCCGGTACGAGGACACGGTCACGGTTACGGTCCAGTACTGAAAAACATAAGGGGAGGCTGTCGCCAGGGTTGGCACGCTTCATGCGTCACCTTTGGAGCACCCAGTGGAACAGGCGCTTTGCGCTGGCCGGAATTGGAACAGGGGCTGGTCACGTGTCCACAGGGGAAGCCGGGGGCCGAGTGTCGGGGGACGCTCGGCCCCTTTTTTATGCGCGTTGATGAGCGCGGGACTGCGCCGTCAGGCTGCGGCCGCATCGGGTCCCGGGATCCCCACACACGAATGCCCGCCGCGACGGTGCCGCAGCAGGCCAGGAAGGGCTGAGAAATGGCCGGGCCGGCAAGGCGCCGACGCCCGACAAGGACGGAACAGGGGGGATCCGTGGATTCCTCGCCGGGCGCCGACATGGACGCTTGCGGGTGGCAGGTGACGCTGACCTGCCGGATGGGTCGGAATGCGACGCATCCGGTCAGTGGCCGTAGATTGCGACCGGCGGGCCGGCAACGCAAGCGACCGGCACCCCAGTTTCCGACCGGCGGTCAGCGCGGTTCGACCTCACGTGACT
>MIDV01000053.1:67343-79405 GCA_001830245.1 Lysobacterales bacterium RIFOXYA1_FULL_69_10
CGACGGGCGCACGGCCGGCCACTGCACGGGCGCCATCGGGCGCGAAGGCTCTACGCGGCGCGAAATGCCCGGCCCCGGACCCTGCTTGCGACGACGCAGGTCGTCGAGGTTGCGCCAGGGCGCACGGTCGTCGTTGTCGTCGTGGCGCGGCGGGCGGTCGTCATCGCCACCTCCGTGCCCCGGGTGGCCGGGACGCGGCGGACGCACGACGATCGGCGGGCGCGGGTAGTAACCACCGCCGTAGCCGGGGTAGTACGGGTAGTAGCCGTTGTACGGATAACCGTAATAGCCGCGGCCGTAGTAGCGGCTGCTGTAGGGATAGCC
This sequence comes from Lysobacterales bacterium RIFOXYA1_FULL_69_10, assembly GCA_001830245.1. GTDB lineage: Bacteria > Pseudomonadota > Gammaproteobacteria > Xanthomonadales > Xanthomonadaceae > Lysobacter_C. Next base: position 67,668 of record MIDV01000053.1, read on the forward strand.
GTAGCCGTACTGGCCATAGCCGTGGTACCGGTACTCGGTGCGTGGCTGGCCGTAGTAATAGTCGCCGCGGCCGCCGCGGTAGTCGTAGCCGGTGACGCAGCCGCCGAGCAGTGCGATGGCCACGGCCGGAAGGAGAAGCTTGCGGATCATGTCGGACCCCCCTTGGGCAGGAGGCCACAGTGGTCCTGAGCCATTGAACTCGCGCTTAATCTTTCCGTCATGCCGCTGAACGCTTCAGCCCCGCGAATCCCGACGATCCGCTGCGCTACGCTGTGCGCCGCATGACCCACGTCGACACGCCGCCGGGCTTCACGGACATCCTCGCCGCGGCCGCGCGCATCGCGCCGCATGCACACGCCACCCCGGTGCTGCGCTCGCGCGCGCTAGACGAGATCGCCGGCTGCGAGCTGCACTTCAAGTGCGAGAACCTGCAGCGCGCGGGCGCCTTCAAGTTCCGCGGCGCGTGCAATGCGGTGTTCTCGCTGGACGGGGCGGCGTTGGCGCGGGGCATCGTGACGCAGAGCTCCGGCAACCACGGCGCCGCGGTCGCGTTGGCTGGGCGGCTGCGTGGCGCGCTGGTCACGGTAGTGGCGCCGCGCAGTACGCCGAAGGTGAAGCTGGCGGCGATCGAGGGCTACGGCGCGCGCATCGTCCCTTGCGACACCACGCAGGCCGCGCGCGACGCCGCCACCGCACAGGTGCTGGCCGAGACCGGCGGCGAACTCGTGCACCCGTTCAACGATGCGCGCGTGATCGCCGGCCAGGGCACGGCCACGCTGGAACTGTTGTCGGCATCGCCGGGGCTGGACGCGGTGGTCGCGCCGGTCAGCGGCGGCGGCCTGCTGTCGGGCACGGCGATCGCGGCGCACGGCATCGATGCGGGCATCGAGGTGTTCGGCGCCGAACCGCTTGGCGCGCGCGACGCGCACGATTCGCTGGCGTCGGGGACGCGGATCACCGGGCGCGTGCCCGATACCGTTTGCGACGGCCTGCGCGCGGAACTGGGCACGCTGACGTTCCCGATCCTGCGCGGCCACGTGCGCGAGATCCTGCTCGCCAACGATGCCGCCGCGGTCGATGCAATGCGCCTGCTCTGGACGCGCATGAAGCTGGTGGTCGAGCCGTCCGGCGCGATGCCGCTGGCCGTGGTGCTGGCCCACCGCGAACGCTTCGCCGGCCGCCGCGTCGGCATCATCCTGTCGGGCGGCAATGTCGACCCCGATGCCCTGCCGTCGCTGTTCGCCACATTGGGAGATGCCGCATGACCGACGCCGGACACGGCCGCCGTCGCCACGACCGCGCGATCGCGCTGGTGCAGGCGTACTACGACGCCTTCAACCGTGGCGACTGGGACGGCATGCTCGCCGTGCTGGGCGACGATGTCGTGCACGACCTCAACCAGGGCCCGCGCGAAGTGGGTCGCGAGGCGTTCACCGCGTTCCTCCGGCGCATGCAGGCCAGCTACCGCGAACAGCTGCACGACATCGTGCTGATGGCCACGCCCGACGGCGACCGCGTCGCGGCGGAGTACGTGGTGCACGGTGAGTACCTGGCCAGCGATGCAGGCCTGCCCGAAGCGCGTGGCCAGCGCTACGTGCTGGCGGGCGGTGCGTTCTTCGATGTGCGCGACGACCTGATCCGCCGCGTCACCAACTACTACAACCTCGAGCACTGGCTCGAGCAGGTCGAAACCGCGCAGTAGCGCGCGCCTGTCACCGCAGCGGCATCGCCCCCGCGCCGTCGCCGGCCACGTAGGCCAGGCCTTCGCCGAGCAGCAGCCGTGTCACGGCCGCGCGCTCGGCCACCGGGCGGTCGGCCAGCACGTCGAGCAGTGCGCCCACCGCATCGCAGCGCGCGGCGTGGTCGCCGCCGTTCAGGCCGGCCACGAAGCCGTCATGCAGCAGGGAGGCACGCACACCCGCGGCCTTCAGCCATTGCGTGGCCTGGGCGCGGTCGAACGGCTGCGGCGGGCTCTGCGCCGCTGCGACGAAGACGTTGACCGCCGCGTCGGCGAAGCGCAGCCGCGATTGTTCGCCCAAGCGTGACGCCGCGGCATTGAGGCCTTCCAGGCTGCGGTCGGCGGCGGGGTCGAACAGCGCGCACATCACGCCGGCATCGGCCGGGTCCTGCGCGCTGGTGTGTACCGCTTGGAACAGGCCATCGACCGCGGGATCGGGCGCACGCTGCAACAGGTCGCGGCCGTCGGCGGCCAGTACCGACGGATCGAACCCCCAGTCCTGCAAGCCACCGGACTGCGCCGACACCGTGCCACCTGCCAGGGCCGCCACGACGACGGTCGCCGCCGCTGCGCTGCGCCATTTCGAAATCCGCTTCATTGCCTGCATCCCTCGGAGCCCGTCGGAACATGTCGGAATCTAGCGCGCTGGCGATGAACACCGGCCGCTACCGGGCCGCGTCACGCGCCGCGCTCGCTGCGCAGTTCGCGCACGGCGAGGGGATCGTGCGCCACGGCGCGCGTCGCCATGCAGCTGAAGGCCACGATGCCCACGACCACCAGCCCGACCCCGGCCAGCGCACCGCCCTGCGGCCACGCCTCGCCCAGCCACCACACGCCGATGGCGGTGGCGAACAGGATCTCCGCCGCCTGCATCGCCTCGGCCGTGGCCAGGCCGACGGGATCGTTGCGGACCATGCCGGTGGCCTGGAAGAACAGCACCGTGGCAATGATGCCCGCGCCCACCGACACCCCCGCCGCCAGCCACGCCTGCCCGATCGTGGGCGGACCGACGGTGGTCCACGCCACCGCGGCGATCGCCCACCACAGCGGCTGGCTGGCCAGCGTCAGGCCGAACACGCGCTGGGTGGCATTGAGTTCCGGCTCGCCATCGACCGCGTGGGTTTCCAGGTGCAGCAGCAGGCCGCGGTTGCCGAGCGGGTAGGCAAACGCGGCGACGGCCGCGCACACCAGGCCGATCCACCCCGCGAGGTCCAGCGCGCCACCGGCATGGCCGAACTGCATCAGCAGCACGCCAGCGATCACCACCAGGCCGGCGGCCATGGCCAGCGGCGGAATGCGCGCGCGGTGGTCGCCACGCCTGCGGTACAGCAGCGGTGACACCAGCATCCCGGCGATCACCGTCAACTGGAACGTGCCCGCCACCAGCCACGCCGGCCCGCTGGCGGCGGCAAAGCTCAGGCCGAGGTAGAACAGCACGAACCCGATCGCGCTCCACAGCAGCCACGCGCCCGGATGCCGCCTGATCGCCCGCCACACCGGCGCGCTGCCGCCCTGCCAGCGCATCAGCGGCCACAGCAGCGGCAGCGTGAACAGGTAGCGCAGCGCCGCCGTCCACAGCCAGTGGCCGCCGCCGGTGGCCGCGGCGCGGTTGAGCACGTAGGTGCTGGTGAAGAACAGCGCGGACGCAAGCGAGATCGCCACGGCCAGCAGCACGGTCTGGCGGTGGGTGCGCGTCATCAGCGGCGGCGCACCGGGATCGACGACACCGGCACGCGCACCTCGTCAAAGCCGCCCGTGCGGATCGGCGCGCCCGGCGGCGGGCCCCAGGCCTGCGCGTAGATCACCTCCCACGTCGCCGGCAGGCGGCCGTCGGGGGCGCGTTCGTAGGCGGCGTCGGCTCGGGCGAAGCGGCTGCGTCCGGTGAGGTGGCGGCGGCGCTGCGCCATGGCGTTGGTCGCACCCAGCGTGCGCAACTCGCGCATCAGGCCGGCCAGGTCGTCGTGGTGGAGGACGAACTCGTCGCGGTCCAGCACAGGGTCCTTGAAACCGGCCGCCACCAGCGCGTCGCCGAACTGGCCGATGGCCGGGAACAGGCTGACGTGCGGGGCGTCGTCGGCCTGCGCGAACGCGCTGCGCAACTCGTGCAGCGTGTCCGGTCCGAACGTCGACACCAGCAGCAGCCCGCCGGGCTTGAGCACGCGCCGGAAGCCGGCGAACACCGCTGGCAGGTCCTCGACCCACTGCAGGCAGAGGTTGGAGAACAGCACGTCGACGCTGCCCTCGCGCAGCGGCAGCGCACGCGCATCGGCGCACACCGGGTGCGGGCGCTGCGCGAACGGCCGCCAGCCGCCGGCGTTGGCGCGCGTGGCCTGCAGCATCGGCAGCGCCAGGTCGAGCGCGACCACCTGCGCCTTCGGCCAGCGCTTCTGCATGGCGGCCGACGCATGGCCCGGACCGGCGCCGACGTCCACCACCACCTGCGGTGGCGGCAGCGCGCGCGCGGGGTCGTCGAGGTAGTTCAGCGATTCCATCAGCCGCGACGACACTTCGCGCTGCAGCGCGGCGGCGGCATCGTAATGGTGCGCGGCACGCGAGAACGAGCGGCGCACCTGGCGGTGGTCGAAGAGGGCGTCGGTCACGCCGGTACCTCGCCGGCAACAAGCCGCATGAATGCGTCCACCTCCCTGGCGACGGCATCCGGCGCGCCCAGGAACGGCGCGTGCCCGGCATCGTCGATCACCACGCTGCGCGCGCCCGGTGCGAGTGCGGCGGACGCAGGCATCGCGCCGGCGGGCACCAGGCGATCGCGGCGGCCTGACAGCCACAGGCTCGGCACCTGCAGCTGCGGCAGCTCATCGCGCAGGTCCAGTTCGTCCAGGAGCACCAGCCCTTCCTGCAGCGCGCGGGGTGACGGCTCGCCGCGATCGAACGCCTGCGCGCGCAGCTTGCGCAGTTCCACCTGCGCGCTGGCCGAGCCCAGCGCCTCCAGCGCGAGGAAGCCCTCGAGCGTGCCGCGGAAGTCCCGCTCCAGTGCCTCGCCGAAATCGCGGAACAGCGTCGACGACACCCCGTGCGGCCAACCGTCGCCGCGCACGAAGCGCGGCGAGGAGGCCAGCATCACCAGCCCGCGTACGCGCGATGGATGGTCGAGCGCGGCGCGCAAGGCCACCTGCCCGCCCAGCGACCAGCCCAGCCAGACGGCCTCGGGCAGGCGCTCCGCCAGTTGGGTCGCCAGTCGCGCGGGTTCGAGCGGGGTGTCATCGGTGGACGCGTGCCCGTGGCCGGGCAGATCGACCGCGTGCACGGAATAACACTCACGCAGGCGCTCCACCAGCGGCGCGAACAGACCACCGTGCATTGCCCAGCCGTGGATGAGGATCAGCCCGGGCCCGTGCCCGGTGGTTTCGATGTGCATGGCGGCGACCGCTCAGCGCGCCAGTTCGGCGATGCGGGCTTCCGCCTCGGCGCGGTCGCGGGCCTGGGCGATGGCGGCGACCAGCCCGTCGACCTCGGCCACCGTGTGCAGGGCCGACAGCGTGACGCGCAGCCGCGCCCGGCCTTCCGGCACGGTAGGCGGGCGGATTGCCGCGACCCAGTAGCCGGCGCGTTCGAGCGTGGCGGCCATCGACAACGCGCGCGCGTCGGTGCCGCAGATCACCGGCTGGATCGGGGTGTCGGAGTCCAGCAACGCCAGTCCCAGGCTGCGCGCGCGCTCGCGGAAGCGCGCGGTCAGTTCGACCAGCTTCTCGCGACGCCAGTGTTCGCTGCGCGCCAGCTTGACGGCCGCCAGCGTCGCGGCCGCCTGCGCGGGCGGCAGGGCGGTGGTGTAGACGTAGGGCCGCGCAGTCTCGGCCAGGTGCTCGACCAGGTCGGCCTCGCCCACCACCGCCGCGCCGTAACCCCCCAGCGCCTTGCCGAGCGTCGCCAACTGCAGCGGCACTTCCTCCAGGCCCAGCCGCGCGGCGGCGACACTGCCGCGGCCATCCGGGCCGACGACGCCGATGCCATGCGCATCGTCGACGTAGAGCATCGCCTTCTGTACGCGCGTGACCAGCGCCAGCTCGCGCAGCGGCGCGACGTCACCGTCCATCGAGAACACGCCATCGGTGGCGACCATCGCCAGGCCATCGGGCAGCGTGCGCAGCTGGCGGATCGCGCCCTCGGGATCCGCATGCGGGTAGCGGCGTAACCGGCAACCGGCCAGGCGCGCGGCGTCGATCAGGCTGGCGTGGTTGAGCCGGTCCTGCACGCACACGTCCTCATCGCCCAGCAGCGCCTGCAGCACCGCCAGGTTGGCGAGGAAGCCGCTGCCGAACAGCAGCGCACGCGGCACGCCGAGCCAGTCGGCGAGTTCGCGCTCGAGCGCATCGTGGATGGCGTGGTGGCCACAGACCAGGTGCGAGCCGACGCCACCGGCGCCCTCGCGCGCGGCGGTGTCCTGCAGCGCGCCGACCACGGCGAAGTGCTGCGACAGCCCGAGGTAGTCGTTGCCGCAGAAGTTCAGCAGGACGCGGCCGTCCACCGTGCAGCGCGCGCCGTCGCGGTGCTCGACGCTGCGCCGCACGCGCACGCGATTGTCGGCTTCGCGCTGCACGCGCGCGGCCTGCACCCGCTCACGCCAGTGCGCGCGCGCCATGGCTCAGGCAGCCGCGCAGGGCCGGTTGGCCGGCATTTCGGTGGAGACGGGCTCCAGCACGTCGGCGTGCACGGTGCTGCCCTGCTCGACGACCTGCATCGGCCGCAGCCCCAAGCGCGCGAACAGCGCCAGGTCGCGCTCGGTGTCGGGGTTGCCGGTGGTGAGCAGCTTCTCGCCGTAGAAGATCGAGTTGGCGCCGGCCAGGAAGCACAGCGCCTGCAGCTCGTCGGACATCGACTCGCGCCCGGCCGACAACCGCACCATCGAGCGCGGCATCAGGATGCGGGCCACGGCAATGGTGCGCACGAACTCGAACGGGTCGAGTTCCGCGGTGCCCGACAGCGGCGTGCCCTCGACCTGCACCAGCCGGTTGATCGGCACCGAGTCCGGGTGCGCCGGCAGGGTGGCCAGTGTCTGCAGCAGTCCCGCGCGCTGGCCGCGCGACTCGCCCATGCCGACGATGCCGCCGCAGCAGGTCTTCATGCCGGTGTCGCGCACGTGCGCCAGCGTGTCCAGGCGGTCCTGGTACTCGCGGGTGTGGATCACCTCGCCATAGAACTCCGGCGCGGTGTCCAGGTTGTGGTTGTAGTAGTCCAGCCCTGCATCCTTGAGCGCGCGGGCCTGGTCGCCGCTGAGCATGCCCAGCGTGGCGCAGGTCTCCAGCCCCAGCGCCTTCACCTCGGCGATCATCGCGGCCACCTTCGGGATGTCGCGATCCTTGGGCGAGCGCCACGCCGCGCCCATGCAGAAGCGGCTGGCGCCGGCGGCCTTGGCCTGGCGCGCCTTCTCCACCACCGCGTCGGTCGACATCAGCTTCGTGGCGTCCACGCCGGTGTGGTAACGCGCGGCCTGCGGGCAGTAGCCACAGTCCTCGGGGCAACCGCCGGTCTTGACCGACAGCAGCGTGCTGACCTGCACCTCGGCCGGGTCGAAATGCGCGCGGTGCACGCTGGCGGCGCGGTGCAGCAGGTCGTTGAAGGGCAGCTCCAGCAGCGCCAGGACCTCGGCGCGCGACCAGTCGTGGCGCGGCGGCGCGGCAGGATCGATGGCGGGGGCCGCGGTGCGCGCGGGCATCTCACTGACGGCAGGCATGGGGGTTTCCCGACGGACACGGCAAGGCAGGAGCGGCAGTCTGGAAAGCATGCCCGACGCTGTCAACCTGAGACACCCGTTCCCGGTTGACGGCCTCGGTGCCCGGCTGGCCCGCCGCATCTGGCGCCCCCGTTGCCTGCTCTGCGGCGAGGCCGGCCACTTTGGACTGGACCTGTGTGCGGCCTGCGCCGCTGCGTTGCCGTGGAACCGCAGCGCGTGCGTGCGCTGCGGGTTGCCGTTGCCGGGGGCTGCCGACGCGCTAGACGACGGGGGCCGCGACGGCACAAGCGCCAGCGGAAGCACTGTTGCAGACACGGAGGCCTTCACCTGCGGCGCCTGCCTGCGCCGACCCCCGCCACAGACACAATGCATTGCCGCATTCCGCTACGCCCCGCCGCTGGACCGCCTGATGCCCCGGCTGAAGTTCCATGCCGACCTCGCCGCCGGACGCCTGCTGTCGCGACTCATGGCGTCCTGCCTGGCAGGCACCGATCGGCCCGACGCACTCGTGCCCTTGCCGTTGCACCGCAGCCGCCTGCGCGAGCGCGGCTACGACCAGGCCCTGGAACTTGCACGGCCGCTTGCGCGCGACCTCGCGCTGCCGCTGCGCAGCGATCTGCTGCAACGCGTTCGCGCGACCCCGCCCCAGTCCCGCCTGGACGCCGCGCAGCGCCGCCGCAACGTGCGCGGTGCGTTCCGCGTTGATGACACCGGCCATATCCCCGCCCACGTCGCATTGCTCGACGATGTCATGACGACGGGTGCCACGGTGCATGCCGCCGTCCGCGCCCTGCAGCGCGCCGGGGTGCAGCGGGTCGATGTATGGGTCTGCGCGCGGGTACCGTGACCGGACGTAGCGCTCAGCCGAGCGCGTAGTCCAACGCGATCCCGGCAAACACCGCCGCGCCCACCCAGTGGTTGTGCAGGAACGCGCGGAACAGCGGCGCCGGCTGACGGCCGCGCGCGATCCAGAACTCCCACGCCACCAGAACCGCCGCCGCCGCGACGCCGGCCCAGTAGTACGTTCCGAGCCCGGCGCGCTGGCCCACCAGAACCAGCGCCGCGAGGAACAGCGCGTACAGCACGCCCTGCGCGACCAGGTCGAGATCGCCGAACAGGATCGCGGTCGACTTGCTGCCCATGCGGATGTCGTCCTCGCGGTCGACCATCGCGTACCAGGTGTCGTAGGCGGTCGCCCAGAAGATGTTGGCGACGTACAGCAGCCAGGCCACTGCCGGCACTTCGCCGCGGATGGCCGCGAACGCCATCGGGATGCCCCAGCCGAACGCCAGCCCCAGGTAGACCTGCGGCAGGTGCGTGTAGCGTTTGAGATAGGGATAGCTGGCGGCCAGCACGATGCCCACGAAACTCAGCAGCACCGTCAGCCGGTTGAGCGTGAGCACCAGCGCGAACGCCACCAGCATCAGCACCGCGAACACGGCCAGCGCCTCCCGTCCGCGTACCGCACCGGTGGCCAGCGGCCGTCCCTTGGTGCGCTCGACATGCGGGTCCAGCCAGCGGTCGGCGTAGTCGTTGATCACGCAGCCGGCCGAGCGCGTCAGCCACACGCCGGCGCTGAACACCACCAGCGTCCACAGCGGCGGGACCCCCTCGGCCGCCAGCCACAGGCCCCACCAGGTTGGCCACAGCAGCAGCAGCCAGCCGATCGGGCGGTCGCCGCGGACCAGTTGCCAGTACTGCGCCAGGCGGTCGCGCCAGAAAGGCACGGAAGCGGTGGTGTCGGGTGGAACGGTCATCGGGGTCTCGTGGTTGCAGCGACGCGGGCCGCGCCTGCAGGGCCGGCTCGACGCGGACCGGCGCCACTGCGGCAGCGCGCAAACGCGCATTTGCCGCTAGAATGCCAGCCCCGCGCGGACCGAGCCCACAGGCTTGGCCCGCGCGGATCTCAGCCAGGCGCCCGTAGCTCAGCCGGATAGAGTAGTGGCTTCCGAAGCCATTGGTCGGGGGTTCGAATCCCTCCGGGCGCGCCATTCCCTGCACGTGTGCGGGGTCGGTCCGTGCAGCGGCTGGCGTTTTCGTCGATGGCTTCACGCGCCGCGCCCGGCGCGCCAACAGGTGGATCGTGCGCAACTACGACCTCGAATTCCTCAAGAAATTCTCGATGGTGATCGGCTTCCTGGTGCTGGTCACCCTCGGACTGATCATCGGTGCGTTCATCATCCACGGCCAGCTGCCGCCGGAAGTGGACCCGCGCGTCGCCGAGCGCACGCAGCGCCGCATCGCGCCGATCGGCGCTGTCTATGCCGGTGATACCGGTGCCGCGGCCCAGGCCGCCGCGCAGGCCGCGGCCGCCGCGGCTGCCGCTTCGCAGGTCGCCTACGGCGGCACGCTCGATGGCGAGGTGATCTACAACAACCTGTGCGCCGGCTGCCACACCTCCGGTGCCGGTGGCGCGCCCACCCTGGCCGCCGCGCAGTGGACCGCGCGCCTGGCGCAGGGCATGGACACGGTGCATCGCCACGCCATCGAGGGTTACACCGGCGAAGCCGGCGTGATGCCGGCCAAGGGCGGCAACCCGGCGCTGACCGACGAGCAGGTCATCGCCACGGTCGACTGGATGGTCGACAACCTGCAGTAAGCCCGCCTCCCGCGCCGCTTGGAAGACGCCGCCTCCGGGCGGCGTTTTCGTGTCCGGGATCCACCTCGCGTGGCCGCTACGCCGAGGCTGCGTATGCTCGCCCCTTCCCGACGCCCCGATCCCATGCCCATGCGCCGACTGATGCCGCCATGCCTCGCCCTTTCCGTCGCCGTGCTGCTGGCACTGGCCGGATGCCGCTCCATGCCGGACACGCCCGTGCAGGCGATCGGCACCGTGCAGGGCAGCGGTGACCGCAGCCCGATCGAAGGCAGCGAGGCCTGGGTCGAAGGCGTGGTCACCGCCGATTTCCGCGGCGGCGACGGGCTCGGCGGCGTGTTCGTGCAGGACGCCGGCGATGGCGACCCGGCCACGTCCGATGCGCTGTTCGTGGCCGATGTCCAGGGCGTGGACCCGCTCCCCGGCGTGGGCCAGCGCGTCCGGCTGCATGGCACGGTCCTGGAACTCGACACCGGCGAAGGCGCATCGCTGACTGCCCTGCAGCCGCTGCGGATCGAGGCGTTGGGCACCGGCGCCATGGCCCCCGCGACCGTGGTCGCCGCGCCTTACGCATGGGAAGCCTTCGAGGGCATGGCCGTCCGGATCGAAGCGCCGCTGACGCTGGCCAGCGCCGACGATGCCGCCCGTCGCGGCGAACTGGTCACTTCGTTCGACGGCCCACTGTGGGAGCCGGTGGAGCACGCGCCGCCGGGCAGTGCCGAAGCCGTGGCACTGGCCGACGCCAACCGGCAGCGCCGGCTGGTGCTGGACGACGGTCGCCTCGCCCAGGACCTGCTGCTCGATACCGGTCCGCTGCCAACGGGCATTGAACAGGCCCGCGCCGGCAGCACGCTGGACGACGTCACCGGCATCGTCGACCACCGCTTCGGCGGCCATCGCGTGCAGCTGACCGCGCCGCCGCGCCTGACGGCCGCGCCGCGCCCCGCACCGCCGCAGGTCGCGGGCGACACCCGGCTGGCCGCGTTCAACGTCGAAAACCTGTTCAACGGCGACGGCCGCGGCGGCGGCTTCCCGACCGAACGCGGCGCGCGCACGCCCGAAGACTTCACCCGCCAACTGGGCAAGCAGGTCGCCGCGATCCGCGCGCTGGACCCGCACGTGGCCGCGCTGATGGAACTAGAGAACGACGGCCACGGCCCGGGGTCCGCGGTGGATGCACTGGTGGACGCGCTCAATGCCGGCACCGACGGCGCCCCGTGGCGGGCGGTGGATGCCGGGCAGGGGCCGGGCAGCGACGCGATCCGGGTCGGGCTCATCTACCGCCATGACCGGGTGCGCCCGGTGGGCCCGCCCGCCACGCTCACTGACGCCCCGTTCGACACGCTCAGCCGTGCGCCGCTGGCGCAGGCCTTCGTCGCCCTCGGCGATGGCGGCCGACGCGGCGCACCGTTCGTCGTGGTCGCCAACCACTTCAAGTCCAAGGGCTGCGGCAATGCGGCCGGACCGGACGCCGACCAGGGCGACGGCGCGGCCTGCTGGAACGCCACCCGGGTCGAATCGGCACGGCGCCTGCACGCTTGGCTCAAGAGCGACCCGACCGGCTCCGGCATCGATCGTGCCGCGATCCTCGGCGATCTGAACGCCTACGGTCAGGAATCACCCGTCGCGTGGCTGCGCAAGGCCGGCTGGAAGGATGCCTTCGAAGGAGACCCGGAGGCCTACAGCTACCGCTACGACGGCGAGCGCGGCCGGCT
>MIDV01000053.1:79428-90246 GCA_001830245.1 Lysobacterales bacterium RIFOXYA1_FULL_69_10
CGCTGGCCGGACGCCTGCGCGGCGCCGCCTATTGGCATGCCAATGCCGACGAGCCCCGCGCCGCCGGCTACCGCAACCCCGACAGCGCGGGCACGCCGTGGCGCAGCTCCGACCACGACCCGCTGTTGGTGGGGCTGGATCTGGCGCCCTGAGCCGGCCGGCGCGCGACGCGATCCGTGACCACCGACACGCTCCTTCCACACCGCCCCGTATGATGAACGGATGACCGAACCCGTCTTCCCGACCGAAGAATCCACGCCGTTGATGCTCGACGGCCCCGCCGGTGCGATCGAGGCCATCGTGGAAGCCGCCGAGGGCCACGCGCGGCCTCTGGTGGCGGTGCTGTGCCACCCGCTGCCCACCGAAGGCGGCACCATGCACAACAAGGTGGTGACCATTGCCGCGCGCGCGCTGCGCGAGTCCGGCGCGGCCACGGTGCGCTTCAACTTCCGCGGCGTCGGGCAGTCGGAGGGCACGTTCGACGATGGCAATGGCGAGGCCGACGACCTGCGCGCGGTGGTGGCGTGGGTCCGCCGCCAGCGCCCGGACGCGAAGCTCTGGTTGGCCGGCTTCAGCTTCGGTGCCTACGTGTCACTGAAAGTCGCGGCCGAACTCAAGCCCGACATGCTGATCTCCATCGCCCCGCCGGCGGGCCGCGGCTGGGAGTTCGATGCCATCACGCCGCCGGACTGCCCGTGGCTCGTCATCCAGGGCGAGGCCGACGAGATCGTCGACCCGGCGGCCGTCTACGCCTGGCTGGACGGCCTCAAGGGCCTGAAGCACACGCCCGAACTGGTGCGCATGCCCGAGACCAGCCACTTCTTCCACCGCCGCCTGATGGACCTGCGCGGCGCAGTGAAGAACGGCGTGCGCCCGTACCTGCCGGCCGTGGCGACGATGCCCGATGACTGAGGCCGCGCCGCGGCCCAGCGCCCGCTATGCCGCGTGCGTGGAACGCGGCGACTGCAGCGACGACCCCGCCCAGCACCCCGCGTTGGCCGAACTCGACCGGCTGCACGACGCGTTGCTCGACCCGCCGCGCCTGGGGCTGCTCGACCGCCTGCGCGGCGCGTCCAAACCTTCGCCGAAGGGCCTGTACCTGTGGGGCGGCGTCGGCCGCGGCAAGACCTTCATGGTCGACCTGTTCTTCGACGGCCTGCCCTTCGAGGCCAAGGGCCGCACCCACTTCCACCGTTTCATGCGCGAAGTACATGCACAACTGAAGTCGCATGCCGGCGAGTCCGACCCGCTCAGGGCGATCGCCCAGCACTGGGGCGGCGACCTGCGGGTGCTGGTACTGGACGAGTTCTTCGTCAACGACATCGGCGACGCGATGCTGCTGGGCCGGTTGATGGAATGGCTGTTCGCCGAGGGCGTCGCGCTGGTGACCACCTCCAACATCGCGCCGGACGGATTGTTCAAGGACGGCCTGCAGCGCGAGCGCTTCCTGCCGGCGATCGAGCAGATCAAGCGCCATTGCGTGGTGCTGGAGCTGGACAGCGACACCGACTACCGCCTGCGCGAGCTGACCCGCTCGCCGGTCTACCGAGCACCCCTGGATGAAGGCAGCGAGCCGTGGCTGGCGCAGCGCTGGGCGTCGCTGACCGCCGGCAGCCCGGACGACCCCGGCGCGCAGGCCGGACAGCTGGAGATCGACGGCCGCCTGATCCCCGCGCGCGCACTGGCCGAGGGCCACGCGTGGTTCGACTTCGACGCCCTGTGCGACGGCCCGCGCGCGGCCAGCGATTACATCGAGATCGCCACCGAGCACCACACTGTGCTGGTCGGTGGCATCCCGCGGTTCGACGGCGACAACGACGACCCCGCCCGTCGCTTCGTGCACCTGGTCGACGAGCTCTACGACCGCCACGTCAACCTGGTCAGCACTGCCGCCGCCGCGCCGCCCGACCTCTACACCGGCCGCAAGCTGGTCGGCGCGTTCGAACGCACCGCCTCGCGCCTGATCGAGATGCAGTCGGCCGAGTACCTGGCGCTGGAACACCGCGGCTGAGCAACGGAGCGTGCGCATGGACCTGGCGCTGTTCGACTTCGACGGAACGATCACCACCGGCGAAACCTTCCCGGCCTTCATCCGCAGCGCCGTGCCGCCGCAGCGCCTGCGCTGGGGCGGTGCGCTGCTGGCCCCGCTGGTGGCGGGCTACCGGTTGGGGCTGGTACCAGGCAGCGCGGTGCGCGCGGCGGTCGTGCGCGTCGGGCTGACCGGCCTGCCGCTGGCGGAACTGCAGGCACGCGGGGAGGCCTTCGCCCGCGACGCGCTGCCACGTGTATTGCGCACCGACGCCATGCAGCGCATCGACTGGCACCGCAGCCGCGGCGACACGGTCGTGGTCGTGTCCGGGGCGTTGGACGTGTACCTGCAGCCGTGGTGCGATGCGCACGGCCTGCCCGTCCTGTGCTCGTCGCTTCAGCACCGAGACGGCCGCCTGACCGGCCGCTTCGAAGGCGCGCAATGCGTGCTGGGCGAGAAGGCCCGCCGCGTGCGCGAAGCCTTCGACGTGGCGCACTACGAACGCATCCATGCGTATGGCGACACACCCGAAGACCGGCCGCTGCTGGCGATGGCGCATGAGCGCTGGTATCGCGGCGAACCGGTCGCCGATTCCAACGCTACCGGCACTCGGTAGCTACTGCGCTCACTCAAGGAGGAGAGCATGAAAACGACCGGCCACTGCCCCCACTGCCGCGCCCGCTTGCGCTTCTGGCGCATGCTGCGCGTCACCAACTGGCACCCCTACACCTGCCCGGATTGCCGGCTCCACAGCGAACCCGACCAGGCGCGTGCACTGTGGCTCTATGCGCTTACCGGCGGCTTGGGTGGCATCGCCGCGATACTGGTGACGCGGCACCAGGCATGGTGGACGCTCATCCCGGCGATTCTCGTCGTGGCCATGATCAGTACGGGACTGCTGGTGCTGTTGTGCCCGATGCGACCACTATCGACCCGATCCGCAGGCGAGCGGGATGGCTGACACGCCCACACCATTGGCTGACGACTGCCCCTTCTGCGCCATCGCGCGCCACGAGGCGCCAGCCAGCATCGTCCACGAGGACGCGCTGACAATGGCGTTCGTCGGCTTCCGGCAGTTCAACCCGGGGCACGTGCTGGTCATCCCGCGCACGCATTTCCACGATGTCGGGGAGCTGGACCACGCCACGGGTGCGGCGCTGATGGCGACGGTGTCGCGCATTACGCGCGCGGTCGGCCGGGCGTTCCCGAGCGAGGGCATCAGCCTGTGGAGCTCGATCGGCCCGGCGGCGTGGCAGGAGGTGCCGCACCTGCACATACACGTGCATCCGCGGCGCACGGGAGACGGCATGCTCGACGTGTACCCGGACACGCCACCGACCCCGGCGCGCGACGTGCTCGACGCCTACGCCGCGCAGCTGCGGCGCCACCTGGACTGAGCCCGCCCGGCACTCACGTGCCCGTGGCGGCATCCTCCGACAGTTCGCGGAAATTGCGCGGCAGGCGGTTGTGGATGTCAGTGGCGGCGATGGCGGCGTGGCCCACGGCGACGCTGATCTGGTTGAGCGCGCTGACGATGTCGCCGATCGCGTAGAGGCCCTCGACGCTGGTCTGCATCTTCGCGTCGACGATCAGCTCGTCGTTCTCGTCCACCCTGGCGCCCAGCGCCACTGCCAGCGACGACTGCGCGCTGCCGCCGAGCACCGGGTAGAGCGTCTCGAAGTCCCGCGTGGTGCCGTCCTCGAAGTCGACCCGGCAGCCGTCGCCGGGTACGTGCGCGATGTGGCAGGGCGCGGGCATGACCTCGATGCGTGCCTCGCGGGCCAGTCGCGCGCAGGCGTCCGACGGTGCGGCGTCCTCGCACGGCAGCGCCGCGACGTTGCGCGAGTAGCTGCGCAGGAATGCGGCGTGGCGGATGGCCTGGTCGACCGGTCCGTAAACGGCGATGCGCTCGTCGCTGGCCTCGTAGCCGTCGCACACAGCGCACAGTCGCACCGCGCCGCGCTCGATGGCCGCCTCCAACCCGTCCACGGACGGCATGACATCGACGATGCCGGTCGCCAGCAGCACGTGGCGGGCGTGCCACGACTGGCCGTCCTCGGCGGTGGCGATGAAATGCGCGGCGTCGCCTTCACCGCCGCGCTCGAGACGGGCGATGCAGCCGGACTCGATGTGGGCGCCATAGCCGCGCGCCTGCTCCCGGAGCTTGCCGAGCAGTTCGTCGCCCCCCACGCCGAACGGGAACCCCGGGCAGTTGTGGCTGGTCGGGATCCAGCGCGCGCGACTCTTGCCGGCATCGACCACCGCGATGCGGCGGTGGAACCGGCACAGGTAGGTGGCGGCCGTCAGTCCGGCCGGACCGGCGCCGATGACCAGGACATCCAGGACGTCTTCGGGCGGGGTCGACATGCGCGCTGCCTGCAAAAAGGGGCGCCAGTGCAGCACGCGCCGGGTCGGGGCGCCGTGTAGGACGGAGCGACGCACGGCCGCGGCGCCTTGCGCATCCCCGTTCCCTGTCCTCCATTCCCCGCTTTGCACTAAGGTGCCCGCACGTCGAATCCGAGGACCCGCCATGCCCCTGCGCCTGCCGCTCGCCATTGCCATCGCCCTTGCCGCGCCCGCCGCGTTGGCCGCCGACCCCGCCCCGCCCGCCGGCGATGCGCGCCTGCACGCGATCGGCACCGCGCCCTCGGCCGAACGCATCGAGGCCGACATCCGCAAGCTGGTGTCCTTCGGCACCCGCCACACGCTGTCGGAGACCGCGTCCGACACCCGCGGCATCGGCGCGGCGCGGCGCTGGATCTTCGAGGAGTTCGAGCGCATCTCGCGCGGCTGCGGCGGCTGCCTGGAGGTGAAGTACGTCAGCGACACGATCTCCGGCGAGACGCGCATCCCCGACCCGGTCGAGGTCGTCAGCGTCATCGCGATCCAGCGAGGCAGCGCCGACCCGGGCCGCTACGTGATCATGAGCGGCGACATCGACTCGCGCGTCAGCGACGTCATGGATTTCACTTCCGACTCGCCCGGTGCCAACGACAACGCCTCCGGCGTGGCCGGCACGCTGGAGGCCGCGCGCGTGCTGACCAAGCACCGCTTCCCCGGCTCGATCGTATACGCGGCGCTCGCCGGCGAGGAGCAGGGGCTGTTCGGCGGCAAGATCCTGGCCGAGCAGGCCCAGCGCGAGGGCTGGCGCATCGAGGCCGTGCTCAACAACGACATGATCGGCAACATCAGCGGCATCAACGGCGTGACCGACAACACCACCGCGCGCGTGTTCGCCGAAGGCACGCGCGCGACCGAGACCGAGGAAGAAGCGCGCGCGCGCCGCTTCACCGGCGGCGAGGTCGACTCGCCCACGCGCAACCTGGCGCGCTACGTCGACCGCATGGCCGACCTGTACGTCCCCAACCTCGACGTGATGATGATCTACCGCCTGGACCGCTTCGGCCGCGGCGGCCACCACCGGCCGTTCAACGACCTGGGCTACCCGGCCGTGCGCATCATGGAGACCAACGAGCACTACGACCGCCAGCACCAGGACCTGCGCACCGAGGATGGCGTGGTCTACGGCGACACCATCGACGGCGTCGACTTCGACTACGCCGCCAAGCTGACCGCGCTCAACGCCGTCAGCCTGGCCGGCATGGCCTGGGCGCCGCCGCCGCCGGCCGACGTCACCATCGAGGGCGCCGTCAGCGCCGACACCACGCTGAAGTGGTCGCGCCCGCCCGCCGCGCAGGCGCCGAACCTGGCCGGTTACAAGGTGCACTGGCGGCTGACCACCGAGCCGCAGTGGACGCACAGCGTCTACGTGGGCGATGTCACCGAGCACACGCTGCAGAACGTGGTGATCGACAACTACTTCTTCGGCGTGTCGGCGGTGGGCACCGACGGCAGCGAAAGCCCGGTGGTGTTCCCGGGCGCGGCGGGGAGCTTTGGCGGGTACACGGGCATCGGTCGATGACCGGTGCAACTAGCGAGGGACCGCTGAGCATGCAACTGACGCCACCCGAGTCCGCCCTCCTGAAGAAGCTCAGAACGCAGGAGCGGCAGTGGCCGGCCATGCGCTGGCTGCTTCTCGGCCTGGCGTTGCTGCTGAGATTGCTGGAAGGCGCCGAGGCGCGCGGGTCCCTGACACGCTGATTCCATGGACGTGTCCGGTGGCGAACCCGAGGGCCGGCCTTCCACGCGCGAGGTCTTCGGCGCCTTCCTCCGCCTGGGGCTGACCGCGTTCGGCGGGCCGATCGCGCACATCGGCTACCTGCGCCACGAGTTCGTGACGCGGCGCGGCTGGCTGGACGAGGCGCGCTTTGCGCGGCTGCTGGCGCTGTGCCAGTTCCTCCCGGGGCCCGCCAGCAGCCAGTTGGGATTTTCGATCGGCCTGCACCGCGCGGGCCTGCGTGGCGCGCTGGCGGCCTTTGCCGGTTTCACCCTGCCATCGGCGCTGCTCATGCTGGCCTTCGCGTGGCTGGCACCGCGGCTGGATGCGGGGCCGGGTGCGGCCGCCATCCACGGCTTGAAGCTGGTCGCGGTGGCGGTGGTGGCGCACGGTGTGCTCGGGATGGCGCGCACGCTGCTGCCGGACGCGCGGCATGCGCTGGTCGCGGTGCTCGCGATGGCACTGGTGCTCGCCGTGGCGTCGCCGTGGATGCAACTGGGGGTGGTGGCCGTAGGTGCCCTGCTCGGCTGGCTGATGCTGCGGCCGACGACACGACCGGCCGATGCCACGGGCAACGGCGTGGTGGCGGGTGGTGCGCGTTGGGCTGCGCTCGCGTTCGCCGCGCTGCTGGCGATCGCGTTTCTGGTGCCGGTATCAGGCGGCCCGTCCTTGCTGACGATCGGCGCCGCGTTCGTGCGCGCGGGCGCGCTGGTGTTCGGCGGCGGCCACGTGGTGCTGCCACTGCTGGAAGCCTCGATGGTCGCTCCCGGGTGGCTGGACGCCGATGCGTTCCTGGCCGGCTACGGCGCGGCGCAGGCGGTGCCGGGGCCGATGTTCACGCTGTCGGTGTACCTGGGCGCACAGGTCGGGGGACCTGCCGGCGCGCTGGTCGCGTTGGTCGGCATCTTCCTGCCCGGCTTCCTGCTGCTGTGGGCGGTGCTGCCGTCGTGGGACCGGGTGTCGGCGATGCCGCGCGCGCGCCGCGTCGTCGCGGGCGTCAACGCGGCGGTGGTCGGGTTGCTGGCGGCAGCGCTGGTCGACCCGTTGTGGATGCAGGGCGTCGGCGACTGGCGCGATGCGGTGATCGCGGCGGTCGGCTTCGCGATCCTGCTGGCCGGGCGCGCGCCGCTGTGGACGGTGGCGTGGTGCGTACTGGCGAGCGTGGGGGTGGGGCTGGCGGTTGCCTGACGGGGCAGCGGGCGGTGGTCCGAGCGAGCGCCTCGAATGTTCAGCCGTCATCCCGCGAAGGCGGGGATCCATGGACGTGTAGCCATGTGCAGGTGAGGGCTGCATCTTTCGACGCATGTCGGGTCGAAATGGATCCCGGCTTTCGCCGGGATGACGGCATGGGGTTCCGTGCGAGCCTGGCTGGCTATCGCTGGGCTGCCGATCGTAGGTGCGGGCGCTCGCTAGACCGGTTGCAGCAGCCTCAGGCCGAACCAGTCATCGCCATCGTTCCAGCGACTCACCACCTTGAGTCCGGCGCGCGCGGCGAGATCCTCGAAGCGCGCGTCGGTGTACTTGTGGCTGTATTCCACCTGCATCGCCTCGCCGGCTTCGAACTCGAAGGCGCGGCCATCGACCGTCACGGTCTGGGCCCGTTGCGACACCAGGAAGGTCTCGATGCGGCCGCGCTCGCGCGAGTACACGGCGCGGTGGCGGAAGCCCTCCAGCTGGAAGTCGCTGCCGATCTCGCGGTTGAGCCGCGCCAGCAGGTTAAGGGTGAACTCGGCGGTGACGCCGGCGGCGTCGTTGTACGCCGCTTCCAGCACACCGGTGTCCTTTTCCAGGTCGATGCCGATCAGCGCCTGGCCGTTGGGCCCCATCGTTTCGCGCATCGATCGCATCAACGCGACCGCCTCGTCGTTGGTGAAGTTGCCCAGCGTGGAGCCGGGAAAGAACACCAGCGTGTGGCCGGGCTCCCGCGCCGGCTCGGGCAGGTCGACCGGCTGGGTGAAGTCGGCGCACACCGGCAGCATCTCGATGCCGGGGAAAGCCTCGGCCAGGCGTTCGGTGGCGGCCAGCACGGTGGTGCGCGAAATCTCGATCGGCGTGTACGCGACAGGATCCTGCAACCCTTCAAGCAGCTGCAACGTCTTGCGGCCGCTGCCGCTGCCGTACTCGACCACGTGCGCGTGTGGGCCGACGGCGTCGGCGATCTGCGCCATCTTCGCGTCCAGCAGCGCGATCTCCACCCGCGTCGGGTAGTACTCGGGCTGGCGGGTGATCGCCTCGAACAGCTGCGAGCCGCGCGCGTCGTAGAAGTACTTCGACGGCAACCGCTTGGGGACAGCCGACAGCCCGGCGAGTGCGTCGCCGGTGATGTCGTCGGGGGTGGGTCGCAGGTCGGTCAGGGGAGCCATCGTGGCGGTCGTCACAGCGTTCATCGCGTCCTGTCGCTCAAGTCCCTGGCCAGTCGCAGGCCCGAGAACTGCCAGCGGTCGGGTGGGTAGAAGAAATTACGGTAACTGGCGCGCACGTGGGCCGGCGGGGTGGCGCAACTGCCGCCGCGCAAGACCCACTGGCCGCACATGAACTTGCCGTTGTATTCGCCCAGCGAACCGGGCAAAGGGCGGAACCCCGGATAGGGCATGTACGCACTCGACGTCCATTCCCAGACGTCGCCGAACAGCTGACGCAGGCCACGGCCTGCGGTGGCCGCGCGCGGATGCAGGCCGCCCGCGTCCTCGGCGAAGTGGCCGTCGACAGCGTGCCCGTTGGCCGCGGACTCCCATTCGAACTCCGTCGGCAGCCGCACGCCGGCCCAGCGCGCGTAGGCGTCGGCTTCGAAGTAACTGATATGGCAGACCGGCGCGTGCGGGTCGATGTCGCGCATGCCGCCCAGCGTGAACTCGCGCTGCAGGTCCTCATCCCAGTACAGCGGCCGGGCCCAGCCCTCGCGCTGCACGCGTGCGAAACCCTCGCTCATCCACAGCCCGGCGTTCCGGTAGCCGCCGTCCTCGATGAAGGCGCGGTACTCCGCGTTGCTGACCGGGCGGCTGGCCAGCGCATGCGCCGGCACGAGCACGCGGTGGCGCGGGGATTCGTTGTCGTAGGCGAATGCCGATGCGTGCGGCCACGCGGGCGCACCGACCTCGACGATGCGCTCGTCCGACTCGACCCACTCCACCGGCGTCTCTCGGCCCGCGGCGAGCGGCAGGTCGTCGCGATACGCGGGGTTGAGCGGGTTGCACCAGAACGCATGTTTGATGTCGGTGAGCAGCAGCTCCTGGTGCTGCTGCTCGTGGTGCGTGCCCAGCAGCAGCACCTGGCGGGCGTGGGCGTCGAGGTCGTCGCGCTCAAGGCGATCGCGCATGCGCGCGTCGATCGCCTCGCGGTACTCGAGCACGCGCGACAGCCTGGGCCGCGTCACCAGTCCGCGCTGCGGGCGCGCGTGCATGGTGCCCACGCTCTGGTAGTAGCTGTTGAACAGGAAGTCGAAGTCCGCATCGAACGGCACGTAGCCATCGCGGGCGGCGAGCACGAAGCGCTCGAAGAACCACGTGGTGTGCGCGAGGTGCCATTTGGCCGGGCTGCAGTCCTCCATGCTCTGGACCTGCGCGTCCTCCGGCGACAGCGGCGCGGCCAGCGCCCGGCTGCGGGCGCGCACGCGGTCGAACCGCACGGCCAAATCGGCGGCATCGTCCAGGCCGCGCTCGGCGTCGGGCAGGTGCGGGTACGGCAACGCGGGAACGGGCGACAACGGCATGGCCGGTCGAGAATACCGGCGTGCGTCCACGCAATGGTGACGATTTCGTGATGCACCCCACTGCCGCATCGCGCCACCCGCAACGGGTCGCATCGGCAGTGTCGGCTAGAGTGCGCCGATGACCGCGCCCGATCGCCCGCTGTTCGCCGTGCCGCCGGGCACGGTCTACCTGGACTCCGCCGCGCAGGGGCCGCGTCTGCACGCGGTGCTGGCGGCCGGCCATGCCGCACTCGATGCCTCGATCGCGCCGTGGCGGCTGGGTAACGCGCAATGGCGCGAGGCGATCGAACGCATCCGCGTTCTGGCGGCCGGCTGCCTGGACGGGGATGCGGACGGCGTCGCGCTGGTGCCGTCGGCGGCCTTCGGGCTGGCGATCGCGGCGCGCAACATTCCGCTGGCGCGCGGTGACGTGGTTGCGGTGCTCGACGGGCAATTCCCGTCCAACCTGCTGTGCTGGCAGCGGCGCTGTGCGGAAACCGGCGCACGCCTGCATGGGATCGAGCGCGGGGACGACAGCTGGACCAACGCAGTGCTCACTGCCCTGGACCGCACGCCCGGGATCCGTGTGCTGACGCTGCCGCATGCCTACTGGCACGACGGCGCGCTGCTCGACCTGGATGCGATCAGCGCACGCTGCCAGCGCGGTGGGGTGTCGCTGGTGCTCGACCTGAGCCAGAGCCTGGGCGCCTTGCCGGTCGACCTCGCGCGCTGGAAGCCGGACTTTGTGGTGTCGGTCGGGCACAAGTGGATGCTGGGCCCGACCGGGCTGGCCTACCTGTGGGCCGCGCCGCACTGGCGCGCGCACGGGGTGTCGATCGAGCAGCACTGGACGGCACGGGCGGTAGACGACTGGCGGTTCCCCGTGGATACCGCCACGCCGTGGCGGGGCGGCGCACGCCGCTTCGACGCCGGTGGCATCACCGATCCGTTGCTGCTGTCGATGGCCGAAGCCGCGCTGGGCCA
>MIDV01000053.1:90275-106117 GCA_001830245.1 Lysobacterales bacterium RIFOXYA1_FULL_69_10
CACTTCACCGGCGTGCGTGTGCCGACAGGGCGGATGGATGCGGTCGGCGCGGCACTGGACGGGGCCGGTATCGTCTGCACGCGACGGCATGGCCTGCTGCGGATCGCACCGCACCTGCACGTGGACGAGGCGGACATGGCACACGTGGCGGAGACGATCGCGGCGGCGGTTCGCGGCTGATCGCGTCGTGCCGGCGCGACGTACGTCGCGACCGGGCCAGGCAAGTAGCCAATGAGAGTTGCGCGGGTCGCGACTTACGTCGCTCCTACAAAACCCCGGACCCGGCTCCTCCCGTAGAACCGGGCCCTGCCGTCAGCGGCCGATGCCGACGTCGATGAACCGCAGGAACTCCGCGCGCGTGCGGGCATCGTCGCGGAAGGTGCCGAGCATCTTGGAGGTGATCATGCTGACGCCGCGCTTGTGCACGCCACGGGTGGTCATGCACTCGTGCGCGCCCTCGATCACCACGCCGACGCCACGCGGTTGCAGCACGTCCTGGATCACCTGGGCGACCTGCGCGGTCATCTTCTCCTGCACCTGCAGGCGGCGGGCATAGGTTTCCACCACGCGCGCCAGCTTGCTGATGCCCACCACCTTGCCCGACGGCAGGTAGCCGACATGGGCCTTGCCGATGATCGGCGCCATGTGGTGTTCGCAGTGGCTTTCGAACTCGATGTCGCGCAGGACGATCAGCTCGTCGTAGCCCTCGACTTCCTCGAAGGTGCGCTTGAGGTACTCGGCCGGGTCGTCGCCGTAGCCGCTGAACCAGTCCTGGTAGGCCTTGGCCACGCGCTTGGGCGTATCGACCAGGCCCTCGCGCGCGGGGTCGTCGCCGGCCCAGCTCAGCAGCGTGCGCACAGCGGCTTCGGCTTCTTCTCGGGTGGGCTTGGAACGCTCGGCCATGGCGGGGTCGCGGTGGTCTCGGAGGGTGTGCATCCTACTCCACGCCAGCCGCGGCCCCCGAAGCGGCCCGGCGCCACAAAAGAAACGGAGCCGACATGCGGCTCCGTTTGCCTTGAATTGCGCCCCGGAGAGAAGGGGGACGGCAACTCGCTTCGATCAGCGACCGTCGCGGTCGAAATCGCCCGGGATGCGGCGCTCGATGTGGTGCCAACCATCGCGCACGGCCTGCTTGGCCTCGTTCCACTCCAGGCTCGACTTGGCGCGGGTCTTGTCCCAGTTGCGCTCCAGGTCGGACTCGACGTCCTCGAAGCGCTGGCCGCGGTACTGGCCGTAGGTGTCGTAGCCGTACTGGTACGCCGGCTCGTAGTCGTTCCACTCGCGGCCTGCCGTGTAGTACGGGGTGTTCTTGTACTCGGTCTTGAAGTGGTCGTGGTACTCGGTGGGGTTCACGGCCTCGGCGATCGAGTCGCCGGCCTTCGCACCGACCACGCCGCCGACCACTGCACCGACCACGCTGCCCACCGGGCCGCCGGCGGAACCGACTGCCGCACCCGTGACCGCGCCGGCAACCGCGCCGGTACCCGAACCGATGTTGTGGTCTTTCTTGACGTCGCTCATTTCGTGCTCCTGATGTCCTGTGGGGGCCGCGCCGTTGTGCGGCCCGGTCCGACAGAAACTAGGCGCGTCCGCGTTCGTTGCAGGTGAAGGACAGAGCGCGCTGAAACCCTTGTTCATAAAGGGTTTGCGCCCCGCTCAGCGATGTCACGACGGCGTCGTTTCCGCGCGCGCGGCGCTGGCACGTGCAAGCAGTTCCGGCGTGACGGCGGGGTGCTCGCCGGTGCTGCTGCCAGGCGCGATGCTGACCGCGTTGTCGCCCGCCATGCGTGCGTGGTCGAGCGCGTGGCGCGCGCGTGCCAGCAGCGAGACCGACGACTCGCCGCGCCGCGACATCGCCAGCCCGATGCTGATGCTGACGTCGATCTGGTGGCCGTCGATGCGGAACGGGCGCCGCGAGAAGCCGTCGGCCAAGCGCTGCGCCAGCAGTTCGCAATCCTCGCGGCGGCCCTCGCTGACGACGGCGAAACTGTCCGCCTCCATGCGCGCGACGGTGTCCTCGGCCGCGACCAGGCTGCGGATCCGTGCGAGCGCCTGCTGCAGTACCGCGTCGCCGATGGCGCGGCCGTGCGTGTTGTTGATCACCCGCAGGCGATCGATGTCCAGCATCAGCACGCCGTAGCGGCGCGCACCCAGGCCGCCCAGTTCGGCCCAGGCATCGAGCATCTGTTCGACCACGCGCCGGTTGAGCGCGCCGGTGAGCGGGTCGCGTTCCAGCGACTGCCGCGCCAGCAGCGTGATGCGGTGGCGGTTGGCGGCGTGCCGGCTCAAGGCCAGCGCGAGGACCCCCGACTGCACCAGCGCGACCATCGGCAGCCCACCCACGCTCCAGCCCGGTGGCAGCAGCCCAAGCTGGCGGCCGGCGCCGGAGGCGGCCAGCACGATCATCGGGCTCCAGCCCAGCAGGTAGTAGCCCGCATACGCGGCGCCGCGGCGCCAGGCCAGCGCTGCGCACGCCAGCACCAGCGGGATCGACAGCAGCAACAGCACGTTGCCGGCGACGTGGTACCAGCCGGCGACGTGTTCGCGCCCGAGCAGCAACACCACGAGCAAGGCCGCGTGCACCGCCACCATCGTCTGCACGGCCTTGGCGCCCCAGGGCAGCCGACGCGGCAGCTCCAGGAAGCGCAGCGTGAACACCAGTTGCAGCAGCACCGCCAGCGTCGCAGCAAACCAGCGCGCGGGCGCGCCTAACCCGTCGAGCCACGCCAGTCCCCACATCTCGGCGGCATCGCCCGACACCATCAGGGCGTACACCGCCACGCAGGTGACGTAGCCGGCGTAGCTCAGGTACAGCCCGTCGCGGAACACCAGCCATACCGCGAACATCGCCAGCGCCATGAGCATCAGCGTGGTGAACACCGCCATCGTTAGCCGGGTATCGTGGCGCTCGGCGCGCACCAGCCCGGGCACGGTGTCGAGCTGCAGGCGGATCGGTTCGGTGACCGCGCCATTGATGCGCAGGTAGGCGACCGCGCCGATGGGCCAGCCGTTGGGCAGGGCCAGCACCCAGCCGCGGCGCAGCAGGGTGGAGCCGCCGTTGGCGGCGTCGCGCACGGTGCGCGGCTCGGCCAACGGCGGGTAGAAGCGCACCGGGCCGATGGCACGCGGCCCGCGCAGCAGCAGGTGCATGTCGCCGTCGGCAGGCATCGCGCCGTCCACCGTCAACCGCAGCCAGTAGCCGGCCTCGCGACGCGGCAGGGTCAACACGGCCGGCGTGTCCGGCGTGGCATCGGCGCGCATCGCCACGGCCGCGGCCGCCGGCGGGCCGTCCATCTCCTCGCGCGTCTGCAGCACGTCCACGCGCAATTGCTGCGCCGCCGCGGGCAGCACGCCCGCCATCAGCAGCACCGCCACGCACAGTGCGCGCCATGGCCTGCGCCATCGTCCAGTCATCGGTCCGTCCCCCTGTCGCCGCGCGAGTCTAGCGGCTCGCGTGGATCGGCAGGTGATGCCGTCAGCGCATGGCGCCTAGGCGCGCGGCCAAGTGGGAGATGCGCGCGACCCGGCGCGCCAACGCCGCGCGCAGCACCGGCTCGCTGGCGCAGACGTGCACCTCGCTGCGCGCCCGGGTCAGCGCGGTGTAGACCAGCTCGCGCGACAGCGGGCGCGCGTCGTGCTGGGGCAGCAGCAGCCACACGGTGTCGAACTCCGAACCCTGCGCCTTGTGCACGGTGGTGGCGAAGGCGCTCTCGTGCATCGGCAATGTCGAGGGGTGGAACGCGCGCACGCCGCCATCGGTATCGGCGAACCACGCCACCGGCACGCCCTGGTCGTCGCGAAGACACACACCAAGGTCGCCATTGAACAGGCGGTGGCGGTAGCTGTTCTCGGTGACCTGCAGCAGCCGACCATCGAAGTGCGGCGTGGCACGCGAGCCGCCGAGCGCGGCCTCGATGCGTGCGTTCAGCGCCTGCGCGCCCTGTGGCCCGCGGCGCAGCGCCGTCAGCAACCGCAGGCGCGCCGCAGCGGCCAGCGCCTGCGCAGGATCCTCCGCTCCGGCAAGCGCGCGCCAGTGCGGCAGCAGGTCCGCGGCGCCCGCGGCGAGCGGATCGGTGGTGCCTTCGTGGAAATGCACGCCCTGCAGCGTGCTGCCGCGCAGCAGCGCCAGCGCGCCATCGGCATCGCCGGCGCGAACGGCATCGGCCAAGGGTGCGAGATCGAGATGTGCCGACTGCCGGAAACCGCGGCGCAGGTGGACGCGATGGCCCTGCAACGCGGCGACGCCACGCGGCCGGGTGTCCGCGCTCGCCGCTGTCGCGGCCGGTGAGGCGAACAGGTCGGCGGTCTCGCCGGGCGGTGCCGGCACCGTTGCGGGCGGCGCCGCATCGGCATCGGCATGCTCGTCGTCGCCGGCCGCCTCGCAGATCGACGCCAGCACGTCGCCGGCTTCCACCGACGGCAGCTGGTCGGGATCGCCCAGCAGCACCAGCCGCGCACCGTCGGGCACGGCATCGGCCAGCTTGCACATCAGCGGCAGGTCGACCATCGAGGCCTCGTCCACCACGACCAGGTCGAACGGCAGCGGGGTGTCGGCGTCGAAGCGGAAGCGCGGGCTGCCCGGGATGGTGCCGAGCAGCCGGTGCAGCGTGGAGGCACCATCGGGCAGCGCGTCCAGCCACGCCGGGTCGATGCCGTCGATGCCGCGCAACCGTCCGGTCGCGGCGCGCAGGCTTTCGGCCATGCGCTCGGCGGCGCGGCCGGTCGGGGCGGCCAGCGCGATGCGGGGCACCGGCCGGCCCGACAACGCCGCTTGGGCGACCAGCAGCACCAGCAGCCGCGCGATGGTGGTGGTCTTGCCGGTGCCCGGGCCGCCGGTCACCAGCAGCAGCGAGGTGGCAAGGGCCCGGGTGGCCGCGCGCGCCTGCAGGCTGTCGGCGGTCGCCGCGGGGAACAGCGCTTCACGCACCGGCGCGAGTATGGCGTCGTCGAACGTGGCGGGTGCCGTGGCGGCGATGTGGGCCAGTCGCTGCGCGAGGCGATGCTCGTACTCGCGGTAGCGGCGCAGGTAGAGCAGCCCGTCTTCAAGCACGAGTGGTGCCGCCGTCGCAGCGCCGTCTGCGTCGGGCCGTGCCACCCACGGCGATTGAACCAGCGCGTCACGCCAGGCGTCGGCGGCAGGCCAGTCGATGTCGTCTTCGACCAGCAGCGCCGGCTGCGCGGGGTCTAACGCCGCGTGGCCGTGCGAAACCGCGAGCGAGGCGAGTGCCGCGCCGGCCAGGACGGCATCCGGGGTCGCGGGGTCGAGCCGGCGCAGGCTCTGCGCGAAGGCGTGGTCGAGCGTGCGCAACGCGCCGGCCTGCGTGAGCGCCTGCAGCAGGCTCATGCCGCCACCTCCGTGGCGCGGCCGGCGAACAGCGCGTCCAGCGCGTCGACCAGTGCCGGCTCGAACCGCCACGCCTGCACGCCGGGCGCATCCTCGCGCGTGGCATCCAGCCCGCGGCAGAACAGGTAACGCACGCCACCGAAGTCGCGCGCGTAGTCGTAGCGCTCGCCCAGCCGGAAGCGCAGCCAGCGGTGCAGCGCCAGCGTGTAGATCAGCGCCTGCAGGTCGTACTCGCTGTGCGCCATGGCCTCGTGAAGCTGCGCGGGGCCGTAGCCGGGCAGGCGGTTGGACTTGTAGTCGAGCACGTACCAGCGGCCGTCGTGCAGGTAGGTCAGGTCGATCAGGCCGGTCATCAGGCCTTCCAGCCGGCGGCGCACGCCGAAGCCCTGGCGCGCGCGCAGCAGGTCGTGGCGGTGCAGCAGCGCGACCAGCGCGTCGACGCGGGTCGGCGCGAGCGCGAACTGGAATTCCATTTCGGCGCGGCGCGCATCATCCGGAACGTCGGCCAGCCGCACGCCCTCGGGCAATGGCGCGGTCAATGTCTGGCCCACCAGCGGTGTGAGCACAGCCACGCCGTCGTCGATGTCGTCGTCGGCATAGCCGGCCGCGCGCAGGCGTTCGACGAGGATGTCGACATCGCCGCCCGGCGCCGGATCGCCCGGGATCCACGCCGCCCAGCCGGCGAAGTCGACACGCTCAAGCACGTCGTGCAGCACTACGCCGAAGCGCGCGCCGGCGAAGCGCGGATCGAACGCGTCCGCGTCGTCCGCATTGGCCACGCCTTGGTCGGCGCCGGGTTCCGTGGCGGCTTCGTCCTGCCCGCCGGCGGCCGGTTGCGTGGCGGCGCTGGAGGCGTCGCCCGCACCGTCCGCGTTGGCCAGCTGGGTGAAGCTGTAGACCCACCAGTCGCTGGCGAGCGCGCGGGTGGCGATGCGCGCGGGCGGCACGGCGTCCTCCGATTCCGGCGGCAGCCAGGGCAGCGTGTCGGGCGGCGTGCTGCGGTCGATGGCGATCGCGCCATCGGTGGCGGCTACCAGCGCGTCCGGGTCGGCGATCATCGCAGCGATCGCGGCCTTGCCGTGGTTGTAGAACGCGCCGCCCGCCAGCCACAACGCGTGGCGCGCACGCGTCAGGCCGACGTAGAGCAGGCGCGCGTCCTCGGCCTGCTGCGCCGTCTGCCGCTGCGCCCTGGCCTCCTCCCACCCCGACTGCGATGGCAACAGCTTCCAGTGCAGCGTGCGCGTCCCGTCGCGCGACACGGTGACGTGGCGGCCGGCGTCGCGGGCCTTGCCGCCGACGGCGGCGAACGGCAGGAACACCAGCGGGTACTCCAGGCCCTTGCTCTTGTGCAGCGTCACCACCTGCACCCGGCGCGCGTCCGACTCCAGCCGCAGCAGCTGGCTGTCGTCATCGCTGCTGGCCTCGGCGATCGACCGCGCCAGCCAGTCGACCAGCCCGTGCAGGCCCAGCGCGCGCGACTGCGCCTCCTGCAGCAGTTCGGCCAGTTGCAGGTAGTTGGTGAGGCGCCGCTCGCCGTCGAGCAGGCCCAGCAGGCGCTCCGCGTGCTGTGCGCACAGGTCATTGACCAGCGCCAGCGGGCCGCCGCGCTGCAGGCGTTCGCGCCAACCGATGGCGGCCAGCCGCCAGCGATTCAATGCATCGCGATTGCCGACTCCATCCCCGCCCTCCGCCGGCGTGTCGAGCGCAGCGACCTGCGACGCGTCCAGGCCGATCAGCACGGTGGACAGCGCCGTGCGCAGGCGGCCGTCGTCGGCACCGTGCAGCACCGCCAGCAGCAGCGTGTGCAGCTCGCGTGCCTCGTCGGTGGCAAACAGGCTCTGCTTGCCGGCCGCCACCGCGGGGATGCCGGCAAGCGCCAGCGCCTGGCGGATGCGCGTGGCCTCGCTGTGCGAACGCACCAGCACCGCGATATCGCCCGGCTGCACGGCGCGGCCGTCGATCGTGGCGATGCCGGCGCGGCCGTCGGCGAGCACGCCGTGGATCGCGGCCACGCAGGCGCGGGTCGCCAGATCGCGCGAGCGGCCCGCGCTGTAGGGCTTGGCCTTGCCTTTGTCGTCGGGCTCGGGCGCCGGCGCCTGCCACAGCGTCAACGCAGGCGCCGGCTGGCCGTCGCGCAGGTAATCGTCGTCGCTGCGCGTGCCGCCGGGCCGCAGATCCTGGAAGCGGATGCGCGGGTCCACGAACGGCGGCGTGCCCGCATGCTCGGCCTGTGCGTACAGCGCGGAAATTGCACGCAGCACACCGGGGCGCGAACGGAAGTTGGTCGACAGCGGCGGTGCCTCGTCCGCGGTGTCGCGCGCAGCGAGGTAGGTGTCGACGTCGCCGCCGCGGAAGCCGTAGATCGCCTGCTTGGGATCGCCGATCACGAACAGCGCCGGCGCGACGCTGGCCGCGCCGAACACGCGTTCGAAGATGCGCCATTGGCGCGGGTCGGTGTCCTGGAACTCGTCCACCAGCGCGACCGCGTATTGCGCGCGCAGCCGGTCGACCAGGGTCTCGGCGTGCGCGCCGTCCAGCGCATCGGCGACGCGGTCGATCAGATCGTCATAGGTCTGCACGCGCTGCTGCCGCTTGAAGCGGGCGAAGCGGGCTCGAGCGTCGTCGCGCAGTGCATGCAGCAGCTCGACGCGGCGGGCGTCCTGCCATTCGGCCACGGCGGTGAGCGCGTCCAGGTACGCCGGCACGGCATCGCAGACCGGCGAGTCCGGCGTGGGACCCTTGGCGGTCTTGTTCGTCTTGTCGACAAGCGTTTCGCGTCTGAGGTTGCCAAGCTTCGCGTGCTGGAACGGCGTGTCGGGATCACCCGCCTCGCACCAGGCATGCAGCGTGTCGAACAGCGCGGCGATCCAGTCGGCCTTGTAGCTGCCACCGTGCAGCACCTTGCCCTCGACGGCCGACAGCAGCGAGGCGCGGAAGTCGTCGCCGTGCGCGCGGAACGCATCCGCCAGCGCGGCGCCGGTCGCGCGCAGGCGCGGCGCGGGGTCGATCGGTAGCCCGGCCAGCGCCGGACGCAGCGCGCGTTCGCGCACCAGCGGCGGCAGGTCGCCGGCCAGCGCCAGGGGGCCGCCGGTCCACATCGCCAGCAGGTCGTCGGCCGCGCCGTCCCCGGTGCCGTGCGCGCGCCACAGGTCGGCGGCGATCGCCTCGCGCAGCGTCGCGTCGTTGGCCAGCAGTTCGGGGGCATCGAATCCCTGCCCCGCCTCCAGCGCGTGCTCGCGCAGCACGCGCGCGCAGAAGCCATGGATGGTGAAGATCGCCGCCAGGTCGATCTCGTTGGCGGCCACCTGCAGCCGGCGGCGCAGCGCGTCGGCCGACTCCGTACCGCCGTCCAGGTGCGCGGCCAGCACGGCATGGGTCAGAGCGGCTTCCGGTGGCGCATCGTCCGGTGGGGGCGCGTCGACGAGTTCGGCCGCCAGCAACAGGCGCGCGCGGATGCGGGTGCGCAGCTCCTGCGTCGCCGCTTCGGTGAAGGTGACGGCGAGGATCTGGCCGATGCGCAGGTCGCGCTCCACCACCAGCCGCACCACCAGCGTCGCCAGCGTGAACGTCTTACCGGTGCCGGCGGACGCCTCGATGGCGCGCACGCCGTCCAGCGGCAGCGTGAGGTAGGGGTCGGGCGCGGTGGCGTCGTTCACTCCGCGTCCTCCGTGTCCAGGTTCGTGGCCAGCGCGTGCATGGCGTCCACGTCGGTGCCCTCGTACGCCGCCCCTGAGACCACCGCGAGGTAGATCGTCAGCGCGAGGTCGACGAACGCAACCTGGGTGGCGCCATCGTTGAACGGATCGCGGCCCCGCAGCGCCAGCCGCAGCGCATCGCCGTCGCGCTCGCTCCAGCTGCGTTCGCTGCCGCGCCACTTCCTGGCGGCGGCGTCCAGGCCTTTCTCCAGCGTGGGCGCGTTGAACAGTTCCCACCCGGCGTAGGGCGCGAAGGGGAGCGGCTCGCGCAGGCCCTTCCCGCGCAGCGCCACCAACGAGCGCAACAGACCGCGCGCGGTGTCCGGGTCGAGGTCGGGCCGTGGATGCGGCCCCGGACCGGCTTCGCCGCCATCGTGGAACTCGACCAGCGACACGTCCAGACCCGCCGCCCGCGCGAACAGCCAGTCCAGGCCGTTGCGGATCGACGTCGGGCCGTTGGGCGTGTCGAACCGGATGCGGGCGATACCGTGCGGATACACGTCGGACACGCGGCCGTGCAGCACGGTGCCGTCGATGTCGACCTCGAGCCGGGGCACGTCAGCCGTGGCCTCGCCGCGCCAGTCGCGAAAGGCATCGGCGTAGCGGGCGACGTCGCCACGCACCTGCTCCAGCGTGCGCCGTCCGAGCGGCCCCGACGGCAGCAGGCCGCGGGCGCGCAGCAGCGCGTGGGTGGTGGCGTCGTCGTCACCACGCAGGCAGGCCTCGAACACCGCCCGTTGCAATGCCTGGCGCGCCAATCCGCGGCCGGGCACGAGCAGCGGTTCGACATCGCCTTCCGGCGCTTCGATTTCAGGCAGGCGCAGGCCGAGGCGGTGCTGAAGGAATGCCTCGGCCGGTGCCTGCAGGAAGCGTCGCAGCGCATCGAGTGGCAGGCGTTGCTCCGCGTCCGCCTGCATGGGGGCCAGCGCATCGTCGAACCACGCCGGCAGCGGCACGCGCCGCTGCGCCGGCTGCGCGGCGGCCGGCCACCACGCCTGGCGGTAGGAGAACCGGCGCGGCTCGTCGCCGGCGCCGAACGCGGCCGGTGCGAACGGCTGCAACGGGTGCCGCACCACCAGCTGGATCTGCGCCTCCACATCGGACGCGTGCTGCGCCGCCGCGGCGGCCAGCAGGTCGGCCACCAGCACCGACGGCTCGCGCACGCTGCCGTCGCGCGGGTCGGCGCCGCGATAACTGACGTAGAACACGTCCTGCGCGGCGGCGAACAATTGCAGGAACAGGAAGCGGTCGTCGTCGCGCGTGGAGCGGTCGCCGATGCGACGTTGATCGCTGCCCAGCTCCGCGGTGAGGCGGTTGAGGCCGGCGGCCGGGTCGCGGCGCGGAAATTCGCCGTCGTCCATGCCCAGCAGGCAGATCACGCGGAACGGCAGCAGCCGCATCGGCACCATGCGGCCGATGCTCACGCCACCGGTCAGCAGCGGTGCGCGCGTGTCGGCCTCGCCCAGCACGCCCGCGAAGTGCGCGCGCACGGCCTCGGCCGGCACCGGTGCATCGAACCCGGCGCGGCGCGCGTCGGCGGCGAAGGCATCGATCAGCTGCCGCAGACGGTCCAGCGCGCGTTGGGTTTCTGGCAGCGATGGCGGGCGCGGCAACAGGGTGTCGAGCAGGCCGATCAGACGGTCGCGCCACGCGTCGGGCGTGATCGCCTCGGCCAGCGCGGTGGTCTGGCGGGCGAGGACGCGCAGCAGCCGGATCAGCGTGTCGAGCGCATCGAGCGCGCTGCCTTCCAGCTCCGGCAATGGCGCCACCACCTGCCCGGAGGCCGTCACGATCGGCGCGTCGCTGCCGCTGGCATGGCCCAGCAGCAGCCGGTCCAGCGCGAAGGCCCAGGTGTAGGCGTCGTCGGCCGGCGCATCCAGGCGCGCGCGGTGCGTGGCGTCCAGGCCCCAGCGCGCGCCGGCGGCCTGCAGCCAGTCGCGCAGGCGCGCGAACGCGGCTGCGTCCAGGCCCGCGGCGTCGGCCAGCGGCGGGCTGGCGAGCAGGTCGAGCGTTTCCTCCAGCCCGAAGCGCGACACCGGCAACGCCAGCAGCCGCATGAACACCTCGGCCAGCGGCTCGCCGGCCAACGGGCTGGCGTCGGCCAGCGCGTACGGGATGGCGTCGTCGCGGCCGCGGCTGCCGAACACCGCTTCGAAGTACGGCAGGTAGGGATCGATGTCCGGCGCCAGCACGGCCACCTCGCGCGGCTGCAGCGGCGGGTCGAAACGGGGGTCCTCGAACAGCGCGCGCAGCTGGTCGTGCAGCACCTGCAGTTCGCGCAGGCGCGTGTGGCAGGCATGCACCTGCAGGCTGGGGTCGTCGCGGCGCACGGCGGGCAGGCGCGTGCGCGGATCGCCGTCGGTGGGCGCCAGCGGTGGCGAGGGCCGGCGGTGGAACAGGTCCGACTGCAGCCGTCGCAACAGGCTGGCGTGCAGCGCCCCGCCGCCTTGGCCGGGGTCGACATCGCCGCGGATCTCCGCGCTCGGGTGCACCACCTCGTAGCTGCCCAGCAGGGCCATGAAGTCGCGACCGGCCGCGCCCCACGCCTGCAGCAACGGATTCTCGCTGGCCACCGCATCGGCACCGGACGCACGCACGCGCTGCAGATCGCCCCAGTAGTCGCGGCTGGGCGAGGGCACGTAGAAATGCAGCGTGCCCACGCGCGCCTGCGTGGCCAGCACGCGCAGCACGTCGGGCGACACGTTGAGCGTGGCGAAGGCGAACAGCCGCGTCGGCAGGCCGGCCGGCAGTGCGTCACCGGCACCGTCGAAACGGTCCAGGTACTGCTGGATACGCCGCGCCCGATGCGCCTGCCCGGTCGCGACGCGCCGCCACAGCACCGCCTGCGGGTCGTCCGGGTCGGCGCCGGCCTCCCAGCGCAGCAGCCAGTCGCGGCGCCAGGCCTGGTACTTCTCGAAGATGCCGCCCAGCTCGCCGGCCAGCGCCCAGGGTTTCACCGGGTCGGCATCGGACAGGTAGGACCGCAGCGCGGCCATGGCGGGCGCGGCGAGCACCGCGTCGTCGGTCAGCGCGTCGTACAGGCGCCAGCGCAGCGCCGCGGCGTCGAGGTCGTCGCGCTCACCCGGAACGTTCGCCTGCAGCGCGCGGGCGACGAACTCGCCGGGGGTGAGGAACTCCAGGTTGGCGGCGATGCCGTACTCGGCCGCCAGCGTGGCCTGCAGCCAGCGGCGCATCGCCACCTGCGGGATCAGCACCGTGTCGGGCGCCAGCAGCGGCTGCCCCGGCGCCGGCGTGCGCAGCTCCGCCGCCAGCAGCCCCGCCAGCACCTCCAGTGAATTGGAGTGGTACAGGCGGAAGTCGGGCGCGATCGGCATGGCGTGCATCTTGCCGCAGCGCGGTCGCAGGCCGCGAGACGCGGTGTATGTGGATGGGGATGGGTGCGCGCACTCAGAGCCCTCCCCTTCAAGGGGAGGTTGGGTGGGGATGGGTGGAAGCGCGAGGGGCGGACCCATCCCCATCCCGCCCTTCCCCGAAGGGAAAGGAGAAAAGCGGCACTCGTACTGGATGGTTGCGCCGTCTCGATGCCCTGCTCGCCGCCTCTGCGACAATGCGTCGACAAGCGCGGTTCAGCCGGCCCCGGCCAAGCTGCGCGTGTTTTGCCCGCGCGCGGCGGTGTCGTCGCGCGCCCCGCGACCCCATTACCGGTGCCCATGGATCCCAACGCCCCCATCGTCCGCCTGGCCGGCGTCCGCCTCGATCGCGGCGGACGCACCGTGCTGCGTGACATCGACCTGACCGTCCCGCGCGGGCAGGTGGTGGCCGTGCTCGGGCCGTCGGGCAGCGGCAAGTCGACGCTGCTGGCCGCGCTCACCGGTGAGCTCGAGCCCGCGGCCGGCACCGTCGAGGTGCTGGGCCGGCCGGTGCCGCGCCGCATGCGCGACCTGCTGGAACTGCGCAAGGGCATCGGCGTGCTGCTGCAGGGCAACGGCCTGCTGACCGACCTGAGCGCCGCCGAGAATGTCGCGCTGCCGCTGCGCACGCACACGAAGCTGCCCCGGCCGGTGATCGACCGTCTGGTGCGGATGAAACTGCACGCGGTCGGCCTCCGCGCCGCGGCCGACGCCTTCCCGCGCGAGCTGTCCGGCGGCATGGCCCGCCGCGTGGCGCTGGCGCGCGCGCTGGCGCTGGACCCGCCGCTGATGCTCTACGACGAGCCGCTGACCGGGTTGGACCCCATTGCGTCCGGCGTGGTGATGGACCTGGTGCGCCGCCTCAATGACACGCTCGGCCTGACCAGCATCGTGGTGACCCACCACGTGCATGAGACGCTGCCGGTGGCCGACCACGCCATCGTGATCGCCAACGGCGGCATCGTGTTTTCCGGCACGTCCGCGCAGCTGCAGGCCAGCACCGACCCGCTGGTGCGGCAGTTCCTGGACGGCCAGCCCGACGGGCCGATTCCGTTCGATGCCGCCCCGCGCGGCGCCACCGTGCCCGAGGCCGCCTGATGCCCTTCGTTGCCGCCACCCGCTCGGTCGGACGCGCCGGGCTGTTCACGCTCTCGGTGTTGCGCGCATCGAAGCCGACCGCCGACTTCCTGCGCGAACTGGTCCGCGAGATCTACAAGATCGGTGCGCGCTCGCTGCCCATCATTGCCGTCGGCGGTGCGTTCGTGGGGCTGTCGGTGACGCTGCTGGGCTACCGCGCGCTCGACACCTACGGCGCCGCCAACCAGGTCAGCGCGATGCTGGGGCTGGGCCTGTACCGCGAACTGGGCCCGGTGCTGACGGCGCTGCTGTTCATCGGCCGCGCCGGCAGCTCGATCGCCGCGGAACTGGGCCTGATGCGCGCCACCGACCAGATCACCGCGCTCGGGCTGATGGCGATCGACCCGGTCGGCAAGGCGGTGGCGCCGCGCTTCTGGGCGGCGGTGCTGTGCGTGCCGCTGCTGACGGCGTTCTTCTGCAGCCTGGCGATCAGCGCCAGCTATTTCGAGGCCGTGCACGTGATCGGCGTGGAGTCGGGCGTGTTCTGGCAGGTGCTCAAGGACAGCGTCGATTTCGGCAAGGACTTCGCCATGGCCTTCGCCAAGGCCGCGGTGTTCGGTGCGGTCGCGGCGCTGGTGGCGGCCTACGTCGGCTTCCACGCCGAGCCGACCATCGAGGGCACGTCGGTGGCCACCACCAAGGCGGTGGTGAACGCCTCGCTGCTGGTGCTGATGTTCAACTTCGTGATGTCGGCGCTGCTGTTCCGTTGATGCGATTCGTTCGCAAAACCCCGCACGCCCCTGTGCGGACTTCCCAATGCAATACCCGCCCGGTGGCGGGTTGAGGTGACCTCCATGTCCTCCCGAGCCCCCCGCATCGAATTCGCCGTCGGTGCCTTCCTGTTGCTAGCGCTGGCATCGCTGCTGGTGCTGGCCATCGCCTCCACCAACGGCAACTTCGGTTTCGGCGGCGACCGCTACGAGGTCACCGCGCGCTTCACCAACCTGGGCCCGTTGCGCGACAACGCGCCGGTCAAGGTCGGCGGCGTGACCATCGGCCAGGTCAGCGACATCACGCTGGACCCGGTCAAGCTGGACTCGGTGGTGACGCTGGCCATCGACAACCGCTATTCCGACCTCCCGGCCGACACCAGCGCCGCCATCCTCACCAGCGGGCTGCTGGGCGAGAGCTATGTCGGCCTGGCGCCGGGCGGCGACCCCGATCCGCTGAAGGACGGCGACGAGATCTTCCTGACCCAGCCGTCGGTGGACCTGATGCAGCTGGTCGGCAAGTACATGTTCAGCGGGGGTGCGGACAATGCCGCCGGTGACGACGCTGCGGCCGATCCGGCCGCCCCGGCCGAAGGCGGGTCCGACGAGGACCTCCCGCCGTACCTCCAGTAAGCCCTTTTCCCCGCGGCGAAGGCCCGCCCCTCCCCCAGGAGCACACCGCATGAAGCAGACCGCCATTTCCCTC
Organism: Lysobacterales bacterium RIFOXYA1_FULL_69_10; assembly: GCA_001830245.1. Lineage (GTDB taxonomy): Bacteria > Pseudomonadota > Gammaproteobacteria > Xanthomonadales > Xanthomonadaceae > Lysobacter_C. The sequence continues at coordinate 105,239 of MIDV01000053.1, forward strand.
GTGATCGCCAGCGCCCTGCTGGCCGCCACCCCCGCGCTGGCCCAGCAGCCCGCGCCCAACCAGTCCGCCCAGACGCGCCAGGCCGGTTCGCCGAGCAAGCTGGTGCTGGACAACAGCACCCGCATCCTGAGCACGCTCGAGTCGCGCCGCGCCGAGTTCACCCGCGATCGCGCCGCGCTGAGCCAGTTCGTCTCGGGCGAGTTCAACCAGATGTTCGACCGCGACTACGCCGGCCGGCTGGTGCTGGGCGTGCACGGCCGCGGTGCGTCGGATGCCGACGTCAAGCTGTTTTCCGACGCGCTGGCCGACAACCTGATGCAGCGCTACGGCTCCTCGTTGCTGGACTTCAACACGCGCCTGCAGGTGCGGGTGAAGTCCGAGACCCCGCTGCGCGGCGGCGCCATCATGCGCGTGTCCACCGAGATGCTGCGCCAGGGTGGCGAGCCGATCCCGGTCGACTACCTGATGCGCAAGTCCGGCAACGACTGGAAGGTGTTCGACGTGATGGTGGAAGGCGTGAGTTTCGTGCAGACCTTCCGCAACCAGTTCGACACACCGCTGCGGCAGAAGTCGATCCCGCAGGTCGCCGCCGAGCTCAAGGCCGGCAAGCTCAACGCCAGCGCCAACTGAGTGGCCGCACCCACGGCCACCGTGGTCCGCAACGGCAACGCGCTGGTGTTCACCGGCGCGTTGTCGCGTGAGGCGTGCGCGCAGGCGTGGAAGCAGGCGCAATCGATGCTCGGTGCCGACGTGGACACGTTCGACCTGCGCGCGGTGGATCGCATCGACAGCGCAGGCCTTGCGCTGCTGGCGGAGCTGGCGGGGCGATGCGATGGCGTGGACGTGCTGGGCGAACCCGCCGGCCTGGCCGAGCTCCGC
>MIDV01000053.1:106140-109006 GCA_001830245.1 Lysobacterales bacterium RIFOXYA1_FULL_69_10
GCTGGCTTTCAGCGGCTGAGACGCAGGCCCGGCTCAACACACTGTTCCGGTCCGGTGCGCCCCGCCGGCGTGGCCGGCCCCCGCCCCACGACCTAAACTGCCCCGCATGCGCCCCCACGCACTCCTCGCCCTTCGCGCCCTGCTGTTGCCCCTTGTGCTGCTGACGGCCACGGCCGCGACGGCGCAGGTCATCGATCGCCCGCTGTCGGCGAAACAACGCATCGATACCCAGCGCTGCCTGGACGCGCATGCGCGCGACCAGGCCGCCTTCGCGCGGTGCGTGCGTGCACTGGAGGACGGCACGCCGGCGCCGGCTGACACCGCAGCGCCTGTCGAAACCCGTCCCGACGCCCCGATCGCCGCTCCCGAGGACGCCTCGGTTACGCCCGTCGACGGTGACGCTCCCGCATTGGAGCCGGCCGCGCCGGCCGCGGACGTACAGGCGCCGGCCGCCATCGATCCCCGCACCCAGGCCGAGCGCGACTTCGACGCGCTGTACGGAAACGGCACGCCCTACGACCCGGTCGCCGATCCGACGCTGCCGGAGCCGGCGGTCATCCCGGGCAGTTACGACCCCTGGGAGCGCTACAACCGGCAGATGCACCGTTTCAACAACGCGGTCGACCGCACGGTCGCGCGTCCGCTGGCGCGGGCCTATGTGGACGTGGTGCCGCGGCCGATCCGGCTGGGCGTGAGCAACTTCTTCAACAACCTCGGCCAGCCGGTGGCGGCGGTGAACGCGCTGCTGCAGGGCAAGCCGAAACAGGCGGCGCAGTCGCTGGGCCGGTTCGCGCTCAACTCCACGCTGGGCATCGGCGGGATCTTCGACCCGGCCAGCGACGCCACGCTGCCCAACCGCAGCGAGGACTTCGGCCAGACGCTGGGCGTGTGGGGCTGGGAGCGCTCGCGCTACGTCGAGCTGCCGCTGTTCGGCCCGCGCACGGTGCGCGACGTGTTCGGCATGGTCGGCGATGCGCCCCTCAGCCCGCTGCGCCAGATCGGCGACGATCAGACCCGCATCCCGCTGCAGGGCCTGCAGCTGGTCGATGTGCGCACCCAGCTGCTGTCGACCGACAGCCTGCGCGAAGGCGCTGAGGACGACTACGCGCTGGTGCGCGATGCGTGGATGCAGCGCCGCAACTACCAGATCTTCGGCGACCGCCTCGACGAGGATGCAGGCGACGACCTGCCCGACTACCTGCGCGAGGAGTACAACCCGACCGTGCCGGTGGACGCGATCCCGGTGACGCCGATGGGTGGCGGGAACTGAGGTATCCGTGGGCGGCAAACATTTGTCGTGCCGCCCGCCATGGTTCCGCACCGCCCCTGTAGGAGCGGCTTCATCCGCGATCGATCGCGGATGAAGGCCATTCCTGTCCGATCTCTCGCGGTCGCGACTTACGTCGCTCCTACAACGAATCCGGATTGACACGTGGAAGCGGCTGCACACGCGGCGGGACGATTCCTGATCGCGGCTGAAGCCGCTCCTACAGGGGCCTGCGCGCAACGCCACGCACGTGCCTGTTCTCAGACGACCTCGTCGCCCTCGGTTTCGCCCTCGTCCAGCGACGTGCCCAGCAACTGCCGGCTCTCGTCGCTGGGCAGCTGTTCCACGCCGCGCAGCTTGCGTTCGATCGCGCGGGTGCGCACGCCGGTCTGCTTGATGCTGTTCTGCACCGTGTCCAGCTGGCTTGCGGCCTTCTCCAGCACCGTGGCGAACTTGCCGAACTCGGTCTTCACCGCGCCCAGCACCTGCCAGACCTCGCTGGAACGCTTCTCGATGGCCAGCGTGCGGAACCCCATCTGCAGGCTGTTGAGCAGCGCGGTGATGGTGGTCGGGCCGGCCAGCACCACGCGGTACTCGCGCTGCAGCGCGTCCATCAGGCCAGGGCGGCGGATGGTCTCGGCGTAGAGGCCTTCGGTCGGCAGGAACATCACCGCGAAGTCGGTGGTGTGCGGCGGCGACACGTATTTCTCGCAGATGGACCTGGCCTGCAGGCGGATGGCGCGTTCGAGCTGTGCGGCATGGGTGCGCACCGCGTCGGGGTCGCCGCGGTCCTGCGCATCGAGCAGGCGCTCGTAGTCCTCGCGCGGGAACTTGGCGTCCATCGGCAGCCATACCGGCGTCTCGTCGTCGCGGCGCCCGGGCAGGCGGATGGCGAAGTCCACCGTCTCGGCGCTGTCGGGCTTCACCCGCACGCCGCGCGCGTACTGCTCGGCGACCAGCGTCTGCTCCAGGATGGCTTCCAGCTGCACTTCGCCCCAGCCGCCACGGTTCTTGACGTTGGTCAGCACGCGCTTGAGGTCGCCCACGCCGGTGGCCAGCTGCTGCATCTCGCCGAGCCCGCGCTGCACCTGCTCCAGGCGCTCGGACACCAGCCGGAACGACTCGCCCAGGCGCGTCTCCAGCGTGCTCTGCAGCTTTTCATCGACCGTGGCGCGCATCTGCTCGAGCTTGCTGGCGTTGTCGGCCTGCAGCTTCTGCAGCTGCTGCTCGAGCGTGGCGCGCATCTCGCCGATGCGCTGCTCGTTGCGCTGGGTGAGTTCGGCGAGGCGCTGGCCCAGGTTGTCGGCCAGACGTTGCTGCGCTTCGCTGCCCTCCGTGCGCGCTTTACGCGCATCCTCGGCAACCGCGATGCGGAACTCGTCCAGCCGGCGGTCGGTGCGCTCGGTGAGGTCGGCCAGCTTGCCGCCGAAGCCATCGATGCGCGCCGCCTGCTGGGTGCCGAGACTGTCGAGCTGCTGGCGCAACTCGGCGCGGCCTTCGCGCTGCTCCTCGCGCAGGGCGCTTTCGAGGCGGTCGCGGTGGTCCTGCAACGCGGCGTCCGGGCGGCGCCTCAGCAGGACGACCATCAGGCCGACGGCG
>MIDV01000053.1:109023-109241 GCA_001830245.1 Lysobacterales bacterium RIFOXYA1_FULL_69_10
CAAGACGCCCGACATCGCCGTGCGCCGGACGCTCGGCGGTGCGGCGTGCGCGTCGGCTTCGTCCTGCGCCTCGCCGTCGGGCAGGAAATAGTCGCGGTGGCGCACCGTTTGCACCAGCGCGAAGGTGCCATAGAGGATCAGCGACACCGCCGCGACGAAACCGAGCTGCGTCGCCGAATAAAAGGGGCCCGGCACGCTCGAGGTGAAATTGGGAAGCA
>MIDV01000054.1 GCA_001830245.1 Lysobacterales bacterium RIFOXYA1_FULL_69_10
CCTGTTCCTGCGCGTGCTCGACCTCGGCTCGATCAGTACCGCGGCGCGCAGCCTCGATTTGTCGGTGGCGGTGGCCAGCCAGCGCCTCAAGCGGCTGGAGCGCGAACTCGGCGTGCGCCTGCTGCACCGGACCACGCGCCATCTGCACGCCACGCCCGAAGGCGCCGCGCTGGCCGAGCAGGGCCGCGCGCTGGTGGAGGACCTGGAAGCGCTCACCGGCGGCCTGCGCCAGTCCGCCACCGAGGTCAGCGGCACCTTGCGGGTGACCATCCCGGCCTCGTTCGGGCGCCAGTACATCTCGCCGCTGTTGCCGGAATTCCTCGCCCTGCATCCGCGGGTGAAGCTCAGCGTGAACCTCAACGACCAGATCCTGGATCTGGTCGGCTCCGGTTTCGACCTGGGCATCCGTGTCGGCGCGCTGGGCGATTCCGGCCTGGTCGCGCGCCAGCTGGCGACCAACCGGCGCGTGCTGTGCGCGTCGCCGGATTACCTGCGGCGGCACGGCATGCCGCGCACGCCGGCGGATCTGGCAACGCACGACTGCCTGCTGCTGGTCGGCAGCCAGGGCCGGCAGGACGTCTGGCGCTTCACCGACCGCAAGGGCCGCGAGATCGCGCAGCGGGTGCAGGGCCGTTTCGAGAGCAACCAGGGCGAACTGTTGCGCGACGCGGTGGTGGCTGGGCTCGGCATCGCGCTGCACTCGGTCTGGCACGTGCACGAGGAACTGCGCGCTGGCCGGCTGCAGGTGCTGCTGCCGGATTATCCGATCGCCGCCACCGGCATCCACGCGGTGATGCCGCAGCGCCGGCTGGTGCCGCCACGGGTGCGCGCATTCGTGGATTTCCTGGCCGAACGGCTGGGCGAGCATCCGCCGTGGGAGCAATGAAGGGCGTTGTAAGCTTGGTCACCCCGTTCGTTGCCCACGCAGGAGTCGCCCGATGCAGACCCAGGACACTTCGAACCCGCCACGCCACGGCATCCGCCGCGCCATCCTGGCCCTGCTCGCGTTGCTGGTGCTGTGCGTGGTGGCGTTGATGTGGTGGTGGGACAGCGAGCCTCCGCTGTTCGAACCGGTGGCGGTGACCCAGGCGCAGATGCAGCAACTGAAGCGTCCGCTCAGCACCGGCGCGACCACCACGGTCACCCTGATCGCCTCGGTGCGCACCCTGCTCGACAAGCGCGGCGGCTACCTCAGCAACGACAAGCTGCCGCCTGGCATGTTCATGGACAACGTCCCCAACTGGGAATTCGGTTCGCTGACCGCGTCGCGCGACCTGGTGCGCGCGCTGCGCAACGACTTCAGCCGCTCGCAGACGCAGTCGACCGAGGACAAGGACCTGGCCGAGGCCGATCCGCTGCTCAACAGCCCGAACGACCGCTGGCTGCTGCCCAGTTCGGAGAGCCAGTACCGCAAGGCGATCAGGCATCTGGACGGCTATCTGGGCCGGCTCGGCGACAGCGACGACAGCAACGCGCACTTCTACGCGCGCGCCGACAACCTGGCCGACTACCTGCAGGTCGCCTCGGCGCGGCTTGGCTCGCTGTCGCAGCGGCTGTCGGCCAGCGTGGGCCAGATCCGGCTTGGCGACGTTCCCTCGATCGACGCGCCGGCGGAGGCAGGCACGGCGCGCGCGCCCGGCGGCAGCCGCCTGGTGAAAACCTCGTGGACGAAGATCGACGACAACTTCTACGAGGCGCGCGGCTACACCTGGACGCTGCTGGAGCAGCTGAAGGCGTTCCAGCAGGATTTCGGCCCGATCCTGCGCAGCAAGCACGCCGACGTCAGCCTGCAGCAGGTGATCCGCGAGCTGGAGGAAGCGCAGCGCCCGCTGCACAGCCCGATGGTGCTGAACGGTTCGCCGTTCGGCTTCTTCGCCAACCACTCGCTGGTGATGGCGAACTACGTGTCGCGCGCGAATGCGGCGCTGATCGACCTGCGCGAACTGCTC
>MIDV01000055.1 GCA_001830245.1 Lysobacterales bacterium RIFOXYA1_FULL_69_10
TGGCGACGATCCGCAGCTTCACGGCGCCGGCCGACCTTTCGCCGGACTCGCCGGTGATGCGCGCACACCAGAAGTTCGACGGCGGCAACGGCAACCAGCGCCTGCTGTTCTACATCCGCAAGTACTACGGCGAGCCGAAGGATTTCGATTCCTTCGTCTACCTCAGCCAGGTGATGCAGGCCGAAGGCATCGAGCTGGCCGCCGACCACCTGCGCAGCGCGCGGCCGCAAAGCATGGGTTCGCTGTACTGGCAGCTCAATGATGTATGGCCCGGCGCATCGTGGTCCAGCATCGACTATTTCGGGCGTTGGAAGGCGCTGCAGTTCCACGCGCGCCGCTTCTACGCGCCGTTGCGGGTGGTGCCGGTCCGTCGCGATGGGCGTACCGGGGTGTTCGTTGTTTCGGATCGAACCACGCCACTGGATACGCTGTTGCGGACGCGCGTGATGGACATGAATGGACGGCTGCTGCACGAGCACATCGACAACGTGCGTGCGCCTGCGCTCGCCAGCACCCGCGCCGCCGAGCTGACTGACGCGGCGTTGCTGCAGGGGGCCGATCCGCATCGCAGCTTCGCCGTATTCGAGCTGGTCGGGCAGGGCAGGCCGGTATCGCGTCACTTGCTGTACTTCGGGCCCGCGCTCGCGTTGCAGCTGCCGGATCCCGAACTGCATGCCGAGCTCGTCGACAGCGGCCATGGCATGGTGCTGAGCGTCCATGCCGAGCGCCTGGCGCGCGAGGTCTGGGTCGACTTCGGTTCACTCGATGCGCAGCTCTCCGACAATGCGTTCGACCTGCTGCCCGGCGAGCGCGTCGAACTCCAGGTCACCAGCACTGCCGGCATCGCGTCGTTGCGCGATGCGCTGCATGTACGTTCGCTGTTCGGTGCCACCGTTCGCCATCACAGAGCAACCACCCCGGAGACTGCAGGGCCATGACCGTCTCGCGCCGTTCCCTGTTGAAATTGATGGCCGGCGCCGCTGGCGGCGCGATGCTGGGAAGCGTGCCGATGGCGCGGGCTGCGCCACGCTACATCAGTCATCGCCCGCCACCTGGCCAGCGAAGGTTCGTCAGCCCGGCCGTGGAAGCGCTGATCGTGCGCACCCGGGCGAAGATCGGCGACCCCGAGCTGGCCTGGCTGTTCGAGAACTGCTACCCGAACACGCTGGACACCACGGTGCAGCTGGGCAGCCTGCACGGCAAGCCGGACACCTTCATCGTCACCGGCGACATCGATGCGATGTGGTTGCGCGACTCTTCCGCACAAGTGTGGCCCTACGTGTCGCTGGCGGCGCACGACGAAGCCCTGCGCCAACTGTTCCGCGGGCTGATCCATCGCCACACGCTGTGCATCTCGATCGACCCGTATGCCAATGCGTTCCTGCCCGATCCGCAGGGGAAGACGCCGTTGTCGTGGGCGCGGCAGGATCTCACCGAGATGCGTCCGGGCGTGGCCGAGCGCAAATGGGAGATCGACTCGCTGTGCTATCCGATCCGGCTGGCGCATGCCTACTGGCAAGCCACCGGCGACCGCCAGCCGTTCGACGACGACTGGCGCGCCGCGATGCACGCGGTGCTGGTGACTTTCCGCGAGCAGCAACGCAAGCACGGCCCGGGTCCATACCACTTCCAGCGGCCCTCGGCCAACCCGACCGATACCCAGTTCCTCGGCGGCTACGGCAATCCGGCCCGCGCCGTCGGACTGATCCACGCGATGTTCCGGCCTTCGGACGACGCCTGCATCTATCCGCTGTCGATCCCCG
>MIDV01000056.1:0-7644 GCA_001830245.1 Lysobacterales bacterium RIFOXYA1_FULL_69_10
CGTAGGAAAAACCTTGTCCGCCTATGCGACACGCGGCACTAGGAAGGCTCGCAGTCATGGGGGCAAGGAGGTGGGCGGGCGCAACTGCGATCAGGCTGCTTGGACCCCTGGACCTCGCTTCAATCCCAGCCCGGCATCCGTGAAGAATCGATTCCGCCGACTTCGAACACGGCGGTACGCGTGCCGCCGGCCTCCACGGGGAACTCGATTGCAACGGTGCCGGCATCGTTTGCGATGCGCCACAGCGCAGCTTCGTCCTCTATGAACATCGCGATGGCCTCGTCGGTCTTAGGACGACTGGCGGCCATCGAGCGCGGTTCGGCGTCGTCGACGGTGACCTGCACGCGGCAGCCGCCGTAGCAGTCGAAGTCGCCGGTCTCCAGCACGAGGTAGCTGCTGCGGCCCCAGTCGGGGTGGTCGCGGAAGATCAGGCGCACGGTACGCGCGCCGCTGCCGTCGACATCGACGCGGTCCTTGGCATAGATCGCGGCCGAGCGCTGTTCGCCGCCTTCGACAGGTTGCGTCTGGTAGGTCCACAGCGACTGCAGGCGGCGGTCTTCCCGCGCCTGGTTGGCCTCCGTCGTCGCTTGCTGGTGGCGCTCTCGGATGCGGTCGGCGGCCGCGCTGCCGGGATGCTCGGCCAGCAGCACGTCGCCGTGGGCGCGCGCCATCTCCCAGTTCTTTTCGGCGTAGGCAGTTTCGAAGTGCTCGGCCATGGCGTCGGCGGCCGCTTCGGCGGCCTGCGCGCGGGCGGCTTCGGCCTGTGCGGGGTCGGTGGCCGGCTGGCAGGCAGCGAGTGCGAGGGCCGACGCCAGCAACGCGGCGCGAAGGGAGATGGCGGGTGTCTTCATGGCGTTTCCTCGGCGGAGGGGTGCGCCATTGTCCATGGCGGGGCGGATGTCGGGGTGTAGGCACGGCGTTTTCAGCCGGCAGTGGGTAGGAGCGACGTGAGTCGCGATGCGTCGTGGCCGGAGAGCGATGGGTTGTGACGGGCTGTGCCGTGGCGCGGCGAATGCGAATCGCGCGCCCGGGTGAGGCGGCGATCGCGGCTGAAGCCGCTCCTACAGGGTGGGTGCTGGACTATTGGGCAGACGCGGCCGTCGCGGGGCTCGGTCGCGACTTACGTCGCTCCTACAAGGTTGGTGCGAACTGCATACCGAGCCCGCAGTGCGAACGCGGCTGAAACCGATCCTGCAGATCGCTCGTGGATCAGAAACAACGCGGCCGCCCAAAGGCGGCCGCGAGTAACCACTGCAGGCGCGAATCAGTCGGCCGGCGTAGCGACGGTGTCGTCGCCCTTGGCCTTGGCGATCACGGCATCGACCGACGCGGTGGTGATCGGGTGGTAGCCCGGGCGCGCCTCGGCCATGACCTGCTCGGCCAGTGCCAGGCCCTCGGGCGTGGCGACCAGCGCCTCGTAGGTCGGCATGATCAGCTTGCGGCGGCCGACGCGCTTGAGGAACGTGGCGATCGCCTCGTTGGCCTCGTCATAGCCGCTGCGCACGGCCAGCGGGTACCAGCGCTGCGCGACCTCGCCATTGGCGGTGCCGGTGAAGGCGTAGGCGCCATCCAGCGCGGCCAGTTGTTCGGTCGACAGCGTTTCCGGCAGGCCTTCGACGAAGTGCACCCACTCCTGCGTGGTCCAGGCATCGGTCGCCGACTTCGCCGGCAGGTCGCCGCCATCGAGCCAGGCCTTGCGCGCGGCATCGACCGCATCCAGGCGCGGCGACGTGACTTGCGGCGCGGACTCGGGGATGCCCGGCTCGTAGAGCCACTGCTCCAGCTCGGCCACCGTGACCTTGTCCGGGTATTTGGCCAGCAGGTTCTCTTCGGCGTAGTCGATGAAGGTCTTGCTGTCGATACCCTGGAAAGCGAAGTGGTCGAAGTACTCGCGCAGGAACGCGTCGAACTCGGTGCGGCCGAAGCGATCCTCCAGGAACGACAGGAACCATGCGCCCTTGTCGTACGCGACCTCGCTGCCGTCGGCATCCACCGCCGGCTGCACGCCCGGGCGGATCGCCAGCGACTGCGCCGCGTCGGACATGTCGCCGATGGTCTCGCGCAGCGCGTTGCGCGCGATCACGGTCTCCATGTCGGCGCGCTCCTTGCCGTACAGCGCCTCGACGATGCGGCCCTCGACGTAGCTGGTCACGCCCTCGTTGAGCCAGCCGTGGTTGGCGGTGGCGAACGTCACCAGGTTGCCCGACCAGCTGTGCGCGAGCTCATGCGCGATCAGCGACACCAGCGACTTGTCGCCGACGATCACGGTCGGCGTGATGAAGCTCAGGCGCGGGTTCTCCATGCCGCCGTACGGGAACGACGGCGGCAGCACCAGCATGTCGTAGCGCTCCCAGCGGTACGGGCCGTAGAGCTGCTCGGTGACATCGATCATCTTCTCGGTGTCGGCGAACTCCTCGGCGGCCTTCTCGACCATCGACGGCTCGGCCCACACGCCGCTGCGCTCGCCGATCGGTTCGAACACCAGATCGCCGGCGGCAATGGCCAGCAGGTACGACGGGATCGGCTGCGGCATCTTGAAGCTGTAATCACCGTCGCGTTCGGCCTGCGGGTCGTTGTCGGCGCTCATCAGCACCATCACGTCCTCGGGGCTGGTCACGTGTGCGGTGTAGGTGAAGCGCACCTGCGGCGTGTCCTGCAGCGGCACCCACGAACGCGCGTGGATCTGCTGCGACTGGCTGAACATGAAGGGCTGCTCACCGCCCTCGGTCATCGCCGGGGTCAGCCACTGCAGGCCGGAGGCCTGCGGCGCGGTGTGGTAGGTGACGCGGATGCGCTTGCTGCGCTCGGGCGCCTCGATGGTGAGCTTGCTGCCCAGCGTCGGCTGCACCCCGGCCAGGTCATAGGCCAGGTCGACCCACTTGCCGTCCTCGCGCTCGCCGACGACCTTCTCGATCGTCAGGTCGCGGGTGTCGAGGATGAGCTGGGTTGCCTCCGGATCCAGCCAGTCAAGCGCGTACGTCGCGCTGCCGCCCAGCTGCTTCTTCTCGAAGTCGACCGCCAGCTCCAGCGCGAGGTCCTTGATGACAACCTTGCCGGGCTCGGCATAGGAATGCTGGTCGAAGTGGGCGCTGGTCTGCACGGTCGGGGTGCCCTCCGGGGTGGGGGCGGTGGCGGCAGGTGGCGCGGCGTCGCGCGAGCAGCCGGCCAGCACGGTGGCGCCGGCCAGGCACAGGGTCAGGATCGATGAACGCATACGGGGCCCACGGGGTCGGGTGAGCCGCCGAGTGTAGCGCCGCGGTGGCGGGTGTCGAAGTGCCCGGCGTCGCGGTCCGGGCTTCGTTCAGGCCTTGTAGCCGGTGTGGATGGCGACGATGCCCGCCGACAGGTTGCGGTAGTCGCATCGCGCGAAGCCGGCTGCCTCCATCATGCCGCGCAGCTCGGCCTGCGGCGGGTGCTTGCGGATGCTCTCGGCCAGGTACTGGTAGCTGTCGGCATCGTTCGCAAACAGCTTGCCCAGCTTCGGCAGCACGTTGAAGGAGTGGAAGTCGTAGACCGGCTTGAACCACGGCGCGGTGACCTCGGAGAACTCAAGCACGCGCGCCTGACCGCCCACCTTGAGTACGCGGTGCATCTCGCGCAGCGCGGCGTCCTTGTCGGTGACATTGCGCAGCCCGAACGCAATGGTGACCAGGTCGAAGCTGGCATCCGGGAACGGCAGCGCCTCGGCGTTGCACTGCACGTACTCGAAGCCGGCCACGCGGCCGCGGTCGACCATGCGGTCGCGCCCGACGCGCAGCATGTCGCCGTTGATGTCGCCCAGCACGATGCGGCCGGTGTCGCCGACGCGGTCCTTCAGCAGCAGCGCGATGTCGCCGGTGCCGCCGGCCAGGTCGAGCACGCTGTCGCCGCGGCGCACCTGCGCGGTGCCGACGAAGTAGCGCTTCCAGACGCGGTGCACGCCCAGCGACATCAGGTCGTTCATCAGGTCGTAGTTGCGCGCGACCGAGGAGAACACCTGGCCGACCAGCTTCTGCTTCTCGCCGGTGGGCACGTCGCGGAAGCCGAAGTGGGTGGTGCCGTCGCGCTCGCCGGCGCGGTCGTCGTGGGGTGCGTTCATGCCAGCGATTATCGCACCGCCGCGCGCCCTTGCATGAGCGGCTCCGGTGGCGATCAAGCCCACCTGCCCCTGTAGGAGCGACGTGAGTCGCGACCGCGTTGGTCGGGGGATGGTCAGGTCGCGACTCACGTCGCTCCTACAAGGGGGCCGTGGACGGGCAACATCCGATCGCCGCCGAAGCCGCTCCTACAATGGCGGGCCCGACCGGAGACGCCGCCGATGATCGACACCCCCGACTACCGCGCCCTGCTCGACACCGCCGTGGCCGAGGCCCGCGCGGGGCTGGCCGAGGGCGGCATCCCGATCGGTGCGGCGCTGTACCACCAGGACGGCCGGCTGCTGGGCTGCGGCCACAACCGCCGCATCCAGGAAAACGACCCCTCCGTGCACGGCGAGACCGACGCCTTCCGCAAGGCCGGGCGCCAGCGCCGCTACCGCGACACGATCATGGTCACCACGCTCGCCCCGTGCTGGTACTGCAGCGGACTGGTGCGCCAGTTCAATATCGGCACCGTGGTGGTGGGCGAGTCGGTCAACTTCCGCGGCGGTTTCGACTGGCTGCGCGAGAACGGCGTCAACGTGATCGATCTCGAAGATGCCCGCTGCGTCGACATGCTGGGCGAGTGGATCGCCGCCAACCCCGAGGTATGGAACGAGGATATCGGCGAGGATTGATCGAGGCGGCTCACTCCATCCGCAGTTCGTCGCGGATGCGGCGCATTCTCGCGAGCCGCAGGCGGATGCCGCGGCAGCGCCACCAGGCCCAGACCGCGAAGCCCAGCCCCGGAAACGCGCCCACGAATACTCCGGGCAGGACCTTTTCCGATGCCGACCCGGCCACTGCATACAGCACCAGCAGCATCGCCAACGACAACCAGATGCTGGTCCGCCAGTAGCGCAACGTGGTCTGACCGCGCGCGATGTCCAGCTCGACCATCGACGCGAGGTTCTGGTCGATATCGCGCATCTGGTTGCGCCTGGCCCACAGCATCCCGCCCTGGAACACCAGCGCCGCGGCAATGAGCACGCCCATCAGCACAGCGAAACTCCCGTTCCAGGCGGGCGATCGGCTCGCCCACGCCGCGATGGCCAGCATCGCGAGGGTGCCCGCGAGTTCCGAACCCACCGCCCAGCGCAGGCGCCGGCCGCGTTGCCGGATGCCGCGCAGGAGGGCATCGACGTCGACCCGGCTGACAGGCTGCTCGCGCCAGTCATCGGCGAGGCTTTGCCAGTCGTCCTGGGGGTGCTGGTTCTGCGGGTGCTCGATGTCGTTCATGCGGTCACTCCCATCTCGTCGCGCAGCTGCTTGCGCGCGCGGCTCAGGCGCTGCGCCACGGTGTTTTCCTCCAACGCCAACGCCTGCCCGATCTCGCGTTGCGAGAAGCCTTCCAGTGCCAGCACCACCACTTGCCGATGGCCCAGCGGCAGCCGCTGCACGGCGCTCAGCAGTACGCTTCGGCGTTGCTGCGCTTCGGTGTGGCCGAGCGGATCGACGGCCGGGTCGGGATGCTGCTCGTCAAGTTCGTCCTCGCCCAGGCGCCGGTGCTTGCCCAGGTGATCGATCGCGCGGTTGTGCGCCACCCGCGCCGCGAACGTGCGCAGCGATGCGTCGCCGCGCCAGCTGTCGAGCGCGCGCCACAACGCCAGGCTGATCTCCTGCAACAGATCCTCGCGACGCGCGGCATCGCGCTCATAGCTGGCAGCGATGCGCGCGAGCATCGGGCCGTGCTCGCGCAGGACCGTTTCGATGGACTGCGCGTGGCTCAAGCGCGCGCCACCGGGGTCGGGTCGAACACATCGCGGTACATCGCGTAACCGGCACAGCCCGCAAGCGGCAGGAATGCCAGCAGCAACAGCGGCACCCACAGCACGCTGGCGATCAATGCCGCCGACAAGGCCGCGAACATGGCCACGGGGCGCCAGTAACGGACCGCAAGGCCGAGACTTTCGACGATCGCCGGCCATACGTCGTTGCCATCCAGCACCACGCGCGGCACGACGAAGAGCACCAGCGATCCGGGTATCACCCCGCTGGCCAGCACGGCGGCGACTTCGGCACGCGACAGCGTCAAGCGTTCGATGTCGCCGATCGCGAATGCGACCGCCTGTTCGCTGCCGCCGATCAACGCCGCCGTCAGCAGCTGGAACGCAAACACACCGCCCAGCAACACCGCGGCCAGCACGATCTGCGGCAGCCGCGTCCACCAGCGCTGCGTTGCCCGCCTCCGCGCAAACGCACCGGCGCGCGCCCTGTTGTCGATCATCACCAACACCCAGGCCGATGCCAGCGGGGTCAGGAGTTTCGAGAGGACCATGCCGATGCCTGGCATGAGCTGCAACGCCGCTTCGACCAGGATCGGCAGCAGCGACAACGCGAAGATCGCCAGCGGCGCAAGGCGGAACAGGCGCCAGGCACCGCGCATCCACGCGGCAAAGACCTGGCCGGCAGGACGGGCGGGTACATGAGCGAGCGAAACGATGGCATCCATGGCGTTCTCCGGTGGGTTCAGGAGGGTTAGTCCATCGCCAGCCGGAAAACCTGACACGAAACACGCAGAACGCAAGCCAGTCGGGGCACCACCCGACCTGACGGATTGCCGGGAGCCCAGGCCGCAGGCCGCAGCCGGGATGCAATGACCACCCCGCGTGGTCCCGGGTGCGCTGCGCCTACCCGGGCTGCCAGTGTCGGCTTCAGACCGGTGCGACTACAGGATGTAGCGGCTCAGGTCCGGGTCCTGCACCAGTTCGCCCAGGTGCTGGTCGACGTACGCGCGGTCGATGGTGACCTGCTGGCCGTCGCGATCGGGGGCCTCGAAGCTCAGGGTGTCGAGCAGGCGTTCGAGCACGGTGTGCAGGCGGCGGGCGCCGATGTTTTCCTGGCGCTCGTTGACGGTGGCGGCGATCTCGGCGAGGCGCTCGACGGCGTCGTCGGTGAAGGCCAGCGATACGCCCTCGGTCTTCATCAGCTCGATGTACTGCAGCGTCAACGCGGCCTTGGGTTCGGTGAGGATGCGGACGAAGTCGTCCTTACTCAGCGCGCCCAGTTCGACCCGGATCGGGAAACGGCCCTGCAGTTCGGGGATCAGGTCCGACGGCTTGGCCAGGTGGAACGCGCCGGAGGCGATGAACAGGATGTGGTCGGTCTTGATCGAACCGTACTTGGTGCTGACGGTGGAGCCTTCCACCAGCGGCAGCAGGTCGCGCTGCACGCCTTCGCGCGAGACATCGCCACCGCCGACGTTCTCGCCACGCTTGGCGACCTTGTCGATCTCGTCGATGAAGACGATGCCGTGCTGCTCGCAGGCCTCGATCGCGGCCTCGCGCACCTCGTCCTCGTTGACCAGCTTGCCGGCTTCCTCCTCCACCAGAAGCGCGCGCGCGGCGCGGATGGCGAGCGTCTTCTTCTGGGTCTTGCCGCCGCCGATCTGCGAGAACATCTGCCGCAGCTGCTGGCCCATCTCCTCCATGCCCGGCGGGGCCATGATGTCGACGCCCGACATCGAAACGGCCGCGTCGATCTCGATCTGTCTTTCGTCGAGGTCGCCGTTGCGCAGCTGCTGGCGCAG
>MIDV01000056.1:7709-9080 GCA_001830245.1 Lysobacterales bacterium RIFOXYA1_FULL_69_10
GTGGTCGCCTGGCCCGCCGAGCCGAAGCCGAAGCCGGTGGGCTGCTTTTCGCGGCCGGGCAGCAGTGCATCGAGGATGCGGTCCTCGGCCCGCTCCTCGGCACGGGTGCGCACGCGCGCCTTGGCCTGCTCGCGATACAGCTTGACCGCGGTGTCGGCGAGGTCGCGGATGATCTGCTCAACATCCTTGCCCACGTACCCGACCTCGGTGAAACGCGTGGCCTCCACCTTGACGAACGGCGCGTTGGCGAGCGTCGCCAGCCGGCGCGCGATCTCGGTCTTGCCCACGCCTGTCGGGCCGATCATCAGGATGTTCTTGGGCATGACCTCGTTGCGCAGGTCGTCCGCCAGCTGGCTGCGGCGCCAGCGGTTGCGCAGCGCGATGGCGACGGCGCGCTTGGCGTCGGACTGGCCGACGATGTGGCGGTCGAGCGCCTGCACGATCTCGCGCGGGGTCATGGTGGCGTTGGAGGTGTCGGGGGTATTGGGCATGTCGGGAGGCAGGTCTTGTAGGAGCGGCTTCAGCCGCGATCGAGGGCGGGTGCGCGCGACCGGTGATCCGATCGCGGTTGGATCCACGCCTACAGTTCTTCGACGACCACGTTGCGGTTGGTGTAGATGCACACGTCGCCGGCGATGTTGATGGCCTCGATGGCGATGGTGGTGGCGTCCAGCGTGGTGTGCGCCATCAGCGCGCGCGCGGCGCTCAGCGCGTACATGCCGCCCGAACCGATGGCGATGATTCCGTCCTCCGGCTCGATGACGTCACCGGTGCCGCTGATCACCAGCGAGGTCTCGCGGTCGGCGACGGCCAGCAGCGCCTCGAGCTTTCCGAAGCGGCGCTCGGTGCGCCAATCCTTGGCCATCTCCACCGCGGCGCGCGTCAGCTGGCCGTGCTTCTCGAGCTTGGCTTCGAACAGTTCGAACAGGGTGAACGCATCGGCGGCCGCGCCGGCGAAGCCCGCCAGCACCTGGCCGTCGCGTCCGAGCCGGCGCACCTTGCGCGCATTGCCCTTCATCACCGTGTGGCCGAGCGTGACCTGGCCGTCGCCGGCAACGGCGACGCGGCCATCGCGACGCACCGAGACGATGGTGGTGGCGTGGAAGCGGGTGGGGTTCTGGCTGGGGTCCATGCGGCCTCCGGGGGTCGAGCCCCTTGGATGGGGATCGTCCGCGGGTGGCGCAAGGGTGGACATGCCGGCGGTGTTGTAGGAGCGGCTTCAGCCGCGATCGTCAACCGGCGAGCGTGACCGGCTCCGGTTCGCGGCTGAAGCCGCTCCTACAAGGACACGGCGACTACGGCTTGCGCTTGGCGCGCGGGTGCGCGGCGTCGTACACGCGCGACAGGTGCTGGTAGTCCAGGTGCGTGTAG
>MIDV01000057.1:0-4252 GCA_001830245.1 Lysobacterales bacterium RIFOXYA1_FULL_69_10
CGCCACCGACCCGCAGGTGAAGATGATCGAGATCAAGCTGTCGCAGGGCGCCAAGCCCGGCCACGGCGGCGTGCTGCCGGCGCCCAAGGTCACTCCCGAAATCGCGGTGACGCGCGGCGTGCCGGCCTGGGTGGAATGCGTCTCGCCGGCCCGGCATTCGGCGTTCGATACGCCGCGCGGACTGCTGGCGTTCGTGTCCCGGCTGCGCGAGTTGTCAGGCGGCAAGCCGGTCGGCTTCAAGTTGGCGATCGGCCACCCGTGGGAGTGGTTCGGCATCGCCAAGGCCATGCACGAGACCGGCGAGCTGCCGGACTTCATCGTCGTCGACGGTGCCGAGGGCGGCACGGGTGCGTCGCCGGCCGAGTTCATCGACCACGTCGGCGTGCCGATGCACGAAGCGCTGATGCTGGTGCACAACACGCTGGTCGGGCTGGACCTGCGCGACCGCATCAAGCTAGGCGCGGCGGGGCGGATTACCAGTGCGTTCGATATCGCCCGGACCATGGCGATGGGCGCGGACTGGTGCAACGCGGGGCGCGGGTACATGTTCGCGCTGGGCTGCATCCAGTCGCTCAGCTGCCACACCGACACCTGCCCGACGGGAGTTGCCACGCAGGACCCGAAGCGCTGGCGTGCGCTGGACGTGCCCGACAAGGCGGCGCGCGTGCGCAACTACCACCACAACACCCTGCTGGCGCTGCGCGACCTGATCTGCGCGGCGGGGCTGGAGCACCCGCGCGAGATCGGGCCCGAGCACATCCTGCGACGGGTCAACCCGACCGAAGTGCGCTCGCTGGCCGCGCTCTACCGGTTCCTGCAGCCGGGCGACCTGCTGGGCGACGCCGTTCCAGAGCACGCCGTGTTCCGTTCATTCTGGGCGAGTGCGCGCAGCGACTCGTTCGCGCCGCCCGAACACGTGCGGCGGATGCGCGAGAGCAAGTCGATCTGACTTACGGGCGTTGAGTGGCAACTGGGGGCAGGGTGGCCCGGGTTCAGTCCAGCAGGGCCAGGATGCGTTCCGGCGGACGCCCGACCGCCGCGCGTCCGTCATCACGCAGCAGCACCGGCCGTTCGATCAGCCGGGGGTGCGCATGCATCGCGGCGATGATGGCGGCGTCGTCCAGCGACTGTTCGTCCAGGCCCAGTCGGGCGTACTCGGCTTCACCCGTGCGCAGCAGGTCCCGCGGCGTGACGCCCAGGGCTACGACGGCCGCGCGCAGGTCCTCGGGCGAAGGCGGCGTGTCCAGGTAGTGGACGACGCGTGGCGCGATGCCGCGCGCGGTCAGCAGCTCGAGCGCCGCACGCGACTTGGAGCAGCGCGGGTTGTGCCACAGGCACAGGTCGGGGCGGTCGACAGGCATGGCGGGCTCCCTGAAACGACGAAGGCCGGCTTGCGCCGGCCTGGTCTGGAACGTGGTGGGCGGTGCAGGGATCGAACCTGCGACCCTTGCCGTGTGAAGGCAATGCTCTACCGCTGAGCTAACCGCCCGGTGATTCGGGGCGCGCAGTATAGCCACGGGTCCCGGGTTTTCCAATAGCGTTGCCTTCCGATAGCGCGGGGCGTCAGGCCGGAGGACGTGCGCCGCCATTCGCGGGTGGAGTCCCGGTCGGGGCGACCACCCGCTTGACCGCTGCCACCAGCGCTTCGTGCGTGGCGGGCTTGGCGACGTGCCCGTCATAGCCGGCTTCCATGGCCTTCTGCCGGTCCGCGTCCGTGGCGAATGCGGTGAGGGCGATTGCCGGCAGCGCGCGGATCGCGGGGTCGCCATGGGAGCGGACCTGTTGCATCAGCCAGTAGCCGTCGCGGCCCGGCATGCCGATATCGCTGACCAGGACGTCGGGGCGCACGCGGTCGAGCGCCGCGAGCGCCTCGTCGGCGCTGGCCGCGCTCACCACCTCGGCCCCATGGCTGGCAAAGACGTGGCGCAGGTATTCGCGCGCGTCGTCGTTGTCTTCCACCGACAGCACGCGCACGTCGGTGAGCGGGACATCGGCGATGCCCAGCGGCTCCTCCGGGAGCGCACTGGACCTGGGCGCCGACGGTGCGCTGGACGCCGCGTCGAGGTGGCGCGGCAGCGCGATCGTGAAGCACGCGCCGTGGCCCAGGCCCGCGCTCTGCGCCTCGATCTCGCCGCCATGCAGCTCGACCAGTTGGCGCACGATCGCCAACCCCAGGCCCAGGCCGCCATGCGGACGGGTCACGCTGCTGTCGGCCTGGCGGAAGCGGTCGAAGACGTAGGGCAGGAAGTCCGGTGCGATGCCTGGTCCGGTGTCGGACACGCGCAGTTCGACATGGTCGGCGTCGGCGTGGGCTTCGATGCGGATTACACCCCCGGCGGGCGTGAACTTCACCGCGTTCGACAGCAGGTTCCACAACACCTGCTGCAGGCGGTGCGGGTCGGCGTGCAGCGTCAGGCCCCTGGGTACGGCATTGGAAATGATGATCCGCTTGGCATCGGCGGCAACCTGCACGGCGGCGATCGCGTCGTCCACCACAGTGTCCAGCGCGAGCCGTTCCGGATGCAGGCGAATCTTGCCGGAGATGATGCGGCTCATGTCCAGCAGGTCGTCGATAATGCGGGTCATCGCCGCGGCGCTGCGTTCGATCACGCGTGCGGCGTCGGTCACCTGGGGGTTGTCGGGCGCGATGCGTTGCAGCACCTGCGCCCAGCCGGTGATGGGCGTCATCGGCGTGCGCAGTTCGTGCGAGACGGTGGCCAGGAACTCGTCCTTCAGTCGGCTGGCGGTCAGGGCCTGCTGCCGGGACTCGCGCAGGTCGCGGTCCTGGCGCTGGATCTCGCCGAGCATCTCGTTGAACGTTTCCGTGAAGCGCGCCACCTCGTCGTTGCCCTTGACCTGCGCGCGCAGCGAGTAGTCGCGTGTCTGCGACACCTGCCGCGCAGTCTCGTCCAGCAGTTCCAGCCGCCGCACCAGCAGGCGTGCGCCCTTGTGGGCCGCCAGCGCGCTCAACAGCAGCGCCACCACGCAGGTCCCGGCCGCCCACAACAGATTGCGCAGCAGCAGCTGGCGCAGGCCGGCCAGGTCATACACCACTTGCAGCGTCCCCAGCTGGTCCTGGCGCTCGCCCACCGGCAGGCTGACCACGTACACGCCCAGCGCACTGTGCTCGCCGGAGCGCGTGTCCAGCGGCATCCGCTCGACGAACCCTTCGCGCGCGAAGCGCGTGAACACGGCGCCACCGGTGTCGAACAGCGTGGCCGAGGAGACATCCGGCAACGCGCTGAAGCCATTCACCACCTCGCGGGCGGTGTCCACGTCGTCGAAGGCGAGCGGGGCGGCAGCGCTGATCGCGGCCAGTCGCGCCTGCGTGCGCAGCGACTGGTACGTGGTGTCGCGGACCTGCACGTGGTTGGACGCGGCCAGCGCCGCCGATACCAGCAGGATCACGGTCGCGCTGGTCAACAGCACCAGCAGCGTGATGCGGTCGGCGAGGGACGACTCGCGTGCCGGCGCCGTAACGTCCATCAGTGCCTGCGTCCCTGCGATTGCGCCAGTTTCAGCACCTTGGCGCTCACCGTCAGCCCGCTGGCCTGGATCGCCGCCACGTTGGCGGTGAAGCCCATGCGCCGACCCGTGCGGGCCAAGCCGAGCATGCCGCCATTGCGGGTGAAGTCCTGGCCCTCGCCGACGGTCAGCACGCTGGCGCCGTCGATGCGCGGCAGCAGTTGCTGGGGGGTGACCCTGGCCGAACCGTGGACGAACACGACGTGGCTGCGGCGCAGATCGGCGGTGGCGTTGGCCTGGCGCAGGCTGGACACCTGTTGCACGCGGATGCGCCGTCCCTGGATCTCGCCGGCGGCACTGGCCACCTCGCGCACGGCCTCCACCACGTCGTTGTCGCCCAGCACGGTCAACACGTAGGGCGAGGCGGGCGAGGGAAACCGCGGCGGCGGCCACTGGGTGAAGCGCACGAAGTTCACCAGAAACGCCGCTTCCAGCTGGACTTCGGCGTCCGGGGCCGGCTGCGCGTCCACGCGACCGGCGAACGCCAGGCCCAGCAGCAGCGATGCCGCGCCCAGGCGCAGGCGCAGGGGGATAAGGCCGGAGAGGGCGATCATTCGAAGCCCACCGTGACCTGGGCGAACACGCCACGCGGCACCTGCGCGCCGGAAGCTTCGGAGTGGTGCGACTCGAGCAGGTTCTGGCCCCAGACGCTCAGCGAGGTGTTGTCCCACGGGCGCCAGGTCAGGCCCAGGTCCAGCCGCGTGTAGTCCTCCACGCCCAGGAACGG
>MIDV01000057.1:4280-8644 GCA_001830245.1 Lysobacterales bacterium RIFOXYA1_FULL_69_10
TTGAATTCCACGGTGTCGGCAAGGTCGAGGTAGGAGCGCACCTGCGCCTGCTGTTCGGTCGTGCCGGTTTCGTCGAATGCAAGTACCGGGCCTTCGATGTCGGTCTCCAGGCGGCTGTAGGACGCCTCCATCCGCCAGCGGTCGGTCCAGCGCGCCGAGAGGCTGATGTCGCCGCCCCAGGTCGCGCCGCGGGCCTGGTCGGAGAACGTACCGACAATCGTCGGCGGCACGCCCACCAACTGGCGGTAGTCGTTGTAGAACACGGAGGTGTCCAACGCGACGCGCGGGGACAGCTGGATGCGGTGGCCCAGTTCGTAGGCCACCAGCTCCTCGGCCGGCAGGTCATCGTTGCCGCCCAGCCCCAGCGGCACGATCACGCCGTTGGCCTGGCCGGTGGTCAGCAGGCCGACGTCGGCATAGGAGAACACCAGCAGGCCGTCCTCCTCGAAGCGCGAGGGCACGCGCACCGGGCGCGAGACCGCCGCCCACAGCGTCTGTTCGGTCGACGGCGTCCACCAGGCGCGGATGCTCGGCTGGAACTGCACGCCGACGAAGTCGTGGTCGGTCACCTTGGAGCCGACCATCAGGAACAGCGTGTCCTCGACCAGCTCGGAGGTGTTCTGCGCGAACACGTTCAGCGTCGACCACGAGCGCGAGCGCGGGTCGAACAGGAGCGACGTGCCCGGCGTGGTCTCGTCGCTGGTCCAGTTCCAGTTCGCGCCCCAGATCAGCTGCTGGCGCTCGCCCCACGTCTTCCAGTTGCGATATTCGATGTTGGTGTTGATGCGCTCCACGCCGAAGCGCAGGTTGCTGCGCTCGGTCTGGTCGGCGTAGGCCAGCAGGGACCAGCCCGCCTCGGCCGATGGCGCATGGCCGACGCGCGCCATCAGGTGCGCGCCATTGACCGTGTCCTCGCCGCTGACGACCTCGAACTGGTTGTGCACGCCCGGCACCGGCACGCGCGCGGTGAAATCGGCGGTGGGGTGGGTGTACGCCTCGGCCTGGACCGAGGCATCCAGCGTCTCGTCGACCTGGCCGTCCCAGCGCACGCCCGCGCGCACGGTGGACCAGTCGTCGTTGATGCCGGCACCGGCGGCGTTCTCGAATTCCTCGTGGGCGGCGTAGCTGGCCCACATCCGCAATGCCGAGTTGTCGCCCGTGCTCACGCCGTGGCGGAGCAGGGCGCGCTGCTCGCCGTGGGTGCCGGCGCCTGCCTGCACCAGAGTGCCCAGGGTGGTACGCGCGTCCTTGGTGATGACGTTGACGACGCCGTTCATGGCATTGACGCCCCAGAGGGTGGCGCCCGGGCCGCGGATGACTTCGATCCGGTCCACGTCGGCCAGCGGGATGTCGACGGCATCCCAGAACGTCGCCGAGATCAGGGGGTCGTACACCAGCCGGCCGTCGATCAGCACCAGGTAGCGGTTCGCGGTGAGCGATGAGCCGGTCAGGCCGCGCGAACCCGCCGTCCAGCTGCTGGCGTTGACGCGCGCCACGAACATCCCCGGCACCAGCCGCAAAGCCTCCGGCAGGGTGCGGTGGCCGGAGCGCCGGATGTCGTCGCCGGTCAGCACCGTCATCGCCGCGGCCGTCGTGAACTGCGACGCGCTGGTGCCGGCAAGGCTGGTGACCTCCGTCTGCAGCAGCTCTTCCAGGCTCATGTTGGCCAGCCGCACCACGTCCTGGCTCGCGACCCCGCTGGCCATGGCCGGGCCGGACAGGGTGAACGCGACGGCGGAAGCGATCACGGTGCGATTGAAGCGGGTCGGCATGCGGCGAGCCTTGCTGGGATGACCGGCAAGTATGGCGGCACGCATCGCTGGCAGCCAGAAGAAAGCCGGCCCGGTGTCCCGTAATGCGATGGACGCCCTCCCGGCGGACGCCCTCGTCGTCGAGAGGGGTCGTGGGGCGGGTGGCCCGGTCCGGGCATCGAATCAAAGGCGGTCGCCGCCACCGCGTGGCACCATGGCCGCATGTCCGCGCCCGATCCGCTCGACCTGGCCCGCCTCAGGCGCAGTTGCGCCAAGTGCTCCCTCCAGCAGCTGTGCCTGCCGGCCGGCGTCAGCGCCCGGGAACTGGAACAGCTGGCGCGCATCGTGCAGCGCAACCGGCGCGTCGGCCGCGGCGAGCGTCTGTTCTGGCCCGGCGCGCCGCTGGCGGGTGTCTTCGTTGCCCGCGAGGGCGCGTTCAAGACCACCGTGCTCGACGAGTCCGGGGAGGAGCAGGTGCTGGGTTTCCACCTGCCCGGCGAGGTCATCGGGCTGGATGCGATGGGCACCGGCGTGCACCGCTGCGAGGCCGTGGCGCTGGGCGATGCACAGGTCTGCGAGATCCCGTTCGACCAGCTGACGGCAGTAGCCGCGCAGTTGCCGTCGCTGCAGCAGCAGTTGATGCGCGTCATCGGCCAAGGCGTGGACCGCGACCAGGACCACCTTGGCGTACTGGTCCGGCGACAGGCCAACGAGCGCGTCGCGTTGTTCCTGCACGGCCTGGGCGAGCGCCTTCGGACGGTGGGGCTTTCGTCCACGCGTTTCCGCCTGCCGATGAGCCGCGAGGACATCGCGCGCTATCTCGGACTCGCGCTGGAAACCGTCAGCCGCGGGTTTACCCGGCTGCAGGACGACGGGGTCATTGAGGTGACCGGCCGCCAGGTCGAGGTGCTGGATCCAGAGCGGCTCACGCGCATGGCGCACGGGGCCGAGGAGGAACGCAGTTCGCGGCGCGGCCGCGCCTGACGCCGCTTACCGCAGCGGTGCGCATCCCAGGGCGTGCAGCACCGGCCCGATGGTGGGCAGGGCGACCAGCCAGGGCGCCGCCATCGTCAGTATCCCCAAGCCGATAATGGCCGCGCCGCCCCAGCGCCGCGCGGCGGCGGCGTGGCGACCCTGGAGGGCGCGGGCGCCGGTCCATGCCAACGGCACCATCAGCGGCAGCGTCCCCAGCCCGAACGCCGCCATCGTCAGCGCGCCGTTGCGGGCATCGGCCTGCAGCCATGCCGTGACCAGAAGCGTCCCGCTCAGACCGCACGGCAGCCAGCCCCATAGCGCGCCCAGTCCCATCCGCTTCCATGCCCGGTCCGCAGGCAGCAGGCGGCGCTGCAGCGGCCGAAGCCGGTTCCACAGCGCGACCCCCGGCCGTGCGCCGGGCAGCGGCACGCGGCGCGTGGACCAGAGGCTCCAGCCGATCGCGACCATGACCGCGCCCAGCAGGAACCGCAGGGCCGCGCCGAGCCACTCCATCCGGGCGATGTCGACGATGCCGTGGCCCACGCCACCTGCAATCCCGCCCGCGATGGCATACCCGGCGACGCGGCCGAGGTTGGCCTGCACCGCCGCTGCAAGCCCGCCACCGCCCATGCCGGACAGCCCGGTGGCGATGCCACCGCACATCGCGGCGCAGTGCAACCCGCCGAGCATGCCGGCGCCGGCGGCGGCCAGCAGGGTCAGCCAGTCAATCGGCATCGGAGTCACGGGCCGGTGGCAAAGGGGCTTCGCGCGGGTCATCGCACAGGATGTCCAGCGAGGGCGTATCCAGGTCGTCGAACTGGCCGCGTCGCACCGCCCACACGAACGCCCACACCGCCACGCCCAGCAGCACCAGGCTGATCGGGACCAGCATCAGCAGGATGCTCATGCCGCCACCCCCGGTGCGCGCACCGGCCGCGACAGGCGCAACGCATTGCCCACGACGAGAAGAGACGACGCCGCCATGCCGAGCGCGGCCAGCCACGGCGTGACCAGGCCGGCGGCGGCAAGCGGAATGGCGACGACGTTGTAGGCCAGCGCCCACGCCAGGTTCTGGCGGATCACCGTGCGCGTCCGCCGCGCGACCTCGATGGCCTGGGGTATGCGGACCAGCGAGTCACCCTGCAGCACGAGGTCGGCCGCCCGCTGGGCCAGCGGGGCGCCGCGGCCCATGGCGATGGAGACATCCGCACCGCCCAGCACCGGCGCATCGTTGAGCCCATCGCCCACCATCGCCACGACGCGGCCACCGGTCTGCAGCGCACGGACCATCGCGAGCTTGGCTTCCGGCGAGCGTCGCGAGGCGGGGGAGGGAATGGCCAACGCCCGCGCCAGCGCGTCGACCGGCCCTTCGGCGTCACCACTGGCCATCCGCACCGTCAGGCCGAGTGCGTCCAGCGACTGGACCGCGGCCTTGGCGTCGGGCCGAGCGGCGTCGTGCACCTCGAAGCGCGCCAACGCGTGGTGGCCGTCGCCCAGCCAGATGGCGCCGTCATCGGCCCGGTTGGCGGCGAACGGCGCCTGGCCGATGCGCACCGGCTGGCCATCGACCCGGCCGGCCACGCCCTGGCCCGGCACGCGAATCAAGTCGGAGGCGGTCATGGACCCCCGCGGGCCGGG
>MIDV01000057.1:8694-21869 GCA_001830245.1 Lysobacterales bacterium RIFOXYA1_FULL_69_10
GTGAGGGTCCCGGTCTTGTCGAAGACGATGTCGGTCGCCGCGGCCAGCCGGTCCAGGGCGCGATCGGTCAGCGTGAGCACCCCGAGCCGCGAGAGCTGGCCCTGCGCGGTCGCCAGCGCAGCGGGCACCGCCAATGCCAACGCGCAGGGGCAGCTGATGACCAACAGCGCAAGGGTGACTTCCAGTGCGCGCTCCGGCGCGTACCACCGCCAGCCCAGGTACACCACGACCGCGGTCACCAGCAGCGCGGCAACGAAGCGGTGCGCGATGCGCTCGCCGGTTTCGGCCAGGGCCGGGCGCATGGCCTGCGCGTGCTCCACCAGCCGCGCCAACTCCGACAGGCGCGTGGCCGCGCCGGTTTCCGTCACGCGCATGCGCAGTGGCTGGTGGCGCGCGCTGCTGCCGGCGTACACCGGTTGGCCCGCTTCACGCGCGACCGGTGCCGACTCGCCCGTGAGCAGCGACTCCTCCACCAGCGCATCGGCCATCAGCACGCCATCGGCGGGGACGACCGCGCCGACGCTGACGCCGATGATGTCGCCGGGCACCAGCGCGTGTGTCGGCACGTTCTCGATCGAGCCATCCGCGCGCTCGCGCAGCGCGAATGCCGGTCGTGCACGCGCCAGCGTGTCCACCTGCGCACTGGCCAGTCGCCGCGCGCGCTGCTCCAGCATGCGCGCACCCAGCAGCAGGAAGACGAACATGACGGCGGCGTCGTACCAGACGTGCGGGCCCCCGCGAACCGTTTCGACCACGCTGGCGCCCCAAGCCAGCAGCGTCGACCCGGCCACCAGCGTGTCCATGCCCAGCCGCCGCAGGCGCCACTCGCGCCACGCACCGAAGATGAAGGGCCAGCCCGCGTAAAAGACGACCGGCGTCGACACCAGCAGCGTGATCCAGCGGAAGAAATCGCGCGTGGCCAGCGGCATCGACGCGTTGAAGTCCAGGTACAACGCCTCGGCCAGCATCATCGCCTGCATTGCGCCGAGTCCCGCGATGCCAAGGCGCAGCAGGTCGCGGTTCCGGGTGCGGCGGCGTGCATCCTCGGCGGCCGTTCCGGTGGCCAGAGAGGGCGCGTATCCCAGCGCCGCCATGCGTTGCACGATGTGCGACAGCCGGGTTTGTGCGGGGTCCCAAGCCACGCGCACACGGCCGGTCACCGCGTTGGCCGACACCGAGGCCACGCCCGCCTCGCGGTGCAGGGCACGGTCGATCAGCCATGCGCATGCCGCGCAGCGCATGCCGTCGGTCAGCAGCGTCGTCTCCAGGCGGCCGTCACGACTGACGACGTGTTCGGCATGGACTTCAGGACGGTCCCACAGGTCGAAATGCGCCTCGCCAATCTCGGGGGAGACGCGTCCGGCCGGCGCATCGCGCAGGCGGTAGTAATCGTCCAGTCCCGCTTCGCGGATCCAGGCCGATGCGGCCGCGCAGCCGTCGCAGCAGAACCTGTCGGTGGCACGGGGCAGGGCGTCGCCGCAATGCTCACAGATGCCCGACGCGGCAGTGGCCGCCGGTGCGAGCGCGCCGGTCACGGCCGCGTTCACCGGCTGGCCGGGCCCTTCAACGCCGGTTGCACGACCGCGGCAAGCGTCCCCTCGTCGAGCCGTCCCTGCAGCCGCCATGTCGCGGCGTCATCCTGCAGGACAAGGTTCCACGCGCCCGCGGTAATCGCATCGGTGTCGATCGCTTCCGAACGCCAACCCGCGTCACTGCGCTGCAGTTCGAGGCGCCGGTCGGAGGCCTGCGCGGCCGGATGCACCAGGGTGAGCACCAGCGTGGCGTCCTGCGGGAAATCGCCGGCCGCCGGGATGACGTCCACGCTGCCGCGCTCGCGGTCCACGCGCACGACGGCGCGCAGCTGAAGTTGCGCCGCGCGGGCATCGGGGCCGAGGTCGGCCATCTGCACCTGCGCGGTGCGACGCACCTCTTCAGGCACCGCGTCGCTGCCGCCGCTGCGCACGCTCACCACGATCAGGCCGACGCCCGCGACGACCGCGACCAGCGGCAGGCCGATGACCAGCCAGATGACGGGGTTGCGCCAATGGGAAAGGAAGGAGCTCATTGCATGGGTCCAAACCACGTGGTGTCGACATCCGCGCGCGTGTCGCCCCCGCGTGACGTCACCACCACCTGGAGGTCGTGCCGGCCGCGTGCGCTGGCCGGGCCGAAAACGGTCAGGGGCAGTTCGGCCACCTGCTGCGCCTGCACCGTTACCGGCGCGACCGGCTGCAGGGACAGGCCGTTTGCTTCGCCTTCGATCGAGACGAGATACACCTGGGCCTCGTCGGTCTTGTTGACCAGCTTGAGCGTGTAGCCGTTCTCGATGCCGGTCCCGGTTTCGCGGTACAGGGCGTTGCGGTCGCGCAGCACCTCGGCGATCAACGGCTCGCGGTGCGTCACGCCCCACGCCCACGCAAGGGTCAGCCCCAGCAGCGCGGCGCCGTAGACCAGGATGCGCGGACGCAGCACGCGCGTGGGCTTGCCGTCGATGGCGTTCTGGGTGGAGTAGCGGATCAGGCCGTGCGGGTAGCCCATACGCTCCATCACGTCGTTGCACGCATCGATGCAGGCACCGCACGCGATGCACTCGTACTGCAGCCCGTTTCGGATATCGATGCCGGTCGGGCACACCTGCACGCAGATCGTGCAGTCGATGCAGTCGCCCAGCTGTTCGGTCGTGAACTTCGGCAGCGGCTCGGCGGCCACCGCGTCCTGGTCGAAGGTGATCGTGCCCCGGGCCTGGGCGCGGTTGTCGGCCGCCGTGGGGTGCTGCGCGGCACGGAATACCAGGTCGTAGGCCGTGACCTTGTCCAGCAGCCCACGCGCACGCTGCAACACGCTGGGCAATCCGCGCTTGCGCGGGCCGCGTGGTTCGCCGCGCATCGGGTCGTAGGCGATCAGCAGCGTGTTGCGGTCGAACATTGCGCTCTGGAAGCGCGCATAGGGGCACATGTACTTGCATACCTGCTCGCGCAGGAAGCCGGCGTTGCCCCAGGTGGCCAGTGCGTAGAACAGCACCCAGAACGTCTCCCACCCGCCCCACTCAAACGGCCAGGCCCGCGCGCCCAGCTCGGTGATGGGGGTGAAGAAACCCATAAACGTGAAGCCGGTCCACAGCGCGAACACCAGCCACAGCGCGTGCTTGGCGCCCTTGCGCGCAAGCTTCTCCCCCGACCACGGCGCCGCATCGAGCTTCATCCGCTTGTTGCGGTCGCCCTCCGTCCAGCGCTCCATCCACAGGAACACTTCCGTCCAGACCGTCTGCGGGCACGCGTACCCGCACCACAGCCGGCCGGCCAGCGCGGTGAAGAAGAACAGGGCCAGCGCCGCGATGATCAGCAGCAGCGCGAGGAACAGGAAGTCCTGCGGCCAGAACGTCAGCCCGAAGACGTGGAACTTGCGCGCCGGCAGGTCGAACAGCACCGCCTGGCGGCCATCCCACTGCAGCCACGGGAACACGTAGAACATGCCCAGCAGCCACACGACCGCCAGCTTGCGCAGCCTGTCCAGCGGGCCCTTGACATCGCGCGGGTAGATCTTGCGCTCGCTGACGTAGAGGCTGCTGCCACCGTCGTCGACCACCGAAAGGGGAATGGGCCTGCTCACCGCTCAGTTTTCCGGCGGCAGTGCGCGGTTGAAACGACGCGCCGGCCGCAGCAGCCACCAGGTGAACAGGCTGGAGGCCGACGTGGCCACCCAGAACATGAAGAACCCGACCGTGTAGCCCAGCTCGCGCGTCACCGCCCAGCCCGGCAGGGTGATGTCGCGCAGCGCCAGCGGGTCGACGAAGGCGAAGAACACCATCGTGCAGACGCCGGCGGCGAAGAAGCTCGGCCACAGGATCGCGCCCAGCCGCTGCGCAAGCGGGCGGGGCGGGTGGTCGATCCCGATGCCGATGCCCGGCGTGCTCATTCCGCGGTGTCCCCCGTGCCCGAAGCCTGCGTGTTGGACAGGGACCACACGTACGCCGCGACCAGGCGCGAGCGCGTCTCGCCCAGCCACTCGCCGTGCGCCGGCATCACGCCGTGGCGGCCATTGGCGATCGTCTCGCGCAGGCTCGCCATCGACTTGCCGTACATCCAGTAGTCGTCGGTGAGGTCGGGCGCGCCGAGCGATGCATTGCCCGTGCCGTCGGCGCCGTGGCAGGCGACGCACACGCCGTCGAAGTACTTCTTGCCACGCACCGCGTCGAAGTCGCGCAGGGCGGCCGGGTCCGGGCTGGCCAATGCCAGCACGTAGCGCGCCGTCTGGTCGATCGCCTGCTCGCCGCCCATGCCGCGCAGCACCACGCCCCACGGCGGCATCACGCCTTCGCGGCCGTCCATGACGGTGGCCAGCACGTCTTCGGGCGTGCCGCCCCAGTGCCAGATGTCGTCGGCGAGGTTCGGGTAGCCGATGGCGCCCTGCGCGGACGAGCCGTGGCAGGTGGCACAGGTGTTGGCGAAGATGCCGCGGCCCAGCGCGACCGCGCCGGGGTCGCTGGCCAGTTCCGGCAGCGGCTTGCCGCGGTACATCGCGAACGTCTCGTCCAGGCGCGCGTCCTGCCTGGACTTCTCCAGGTCGTGCTCGGCCTGCGAGGTCCACCCGCTGTAACCGGCGAACGCGCCCAGCCCCGGGTACCACAGCAGGTAGCCGATGCTGAAGAGGATCGTCAGGTAGAAGAGGTTGATCCACCAGCGCGGCAGCGGCTTGTTGTACTCGGTGATGTCGCCGTCCCAGACATGGCTGGTTTCGGTGGGCGCCGGGTCGCCGGGGCGGCGGCGCGCCGTCCACCACAGCAGCCACACGCAGCCCAGGATGTTGAACGCCACCAGGGCGATGACGTACCACGACCAACCCGCGCTCATTGCCGCGTCTCCTCGTCATCCAGCGGCAGGCGCGCCGCCTCGTCAAAATCGCGCTTGCGGCGCGGACTCCAGGCCCAGATCCAGCCCACCACGAACGCCACCAGCAACACGGTGGTCACGATGCCCGACCACATGTCAGCCACCCCCCGGAAGGTTGCGACCCAGGTCCTGCAGGTAGGCGACCACGGCATCCAGCTCGGTCTTGCCGCGCACATCGGCGGCGGCCTTGTCGATGTCTTCTTCCGAGTACGGGTCACCCAGCGTCTTGAGCGCGCGCATGCGGCGGGTCACGTCCTCGCCGTCCACGTACGTCTCGGCCAGCCAGGGGAAGGACGGCATGTTCGACTCGGGCACGACCGCGCGCGGGTCGACCAGGTGCACGCGGTGCCAGTCATCCGAATAGCGCCCGCCCACGCGTGCCAGGTCCGGCCCGGTGCGCTTGGAACCCCACTGGAAGGGCCGGTCGTACACCGACTCGCCGGCGAGCGAATAGTGGCCGTAGCGCTCGGTCTCGAAGCGCAGCGTGCGCACCATCTGCGAGTGGCAGTTGTAGCAACCCTCGCGCACGTAGACGTCGCGCCCGGCCAGCTGAAGGGCCGGGTAGGGCTCGACCCCGGGCAGCGGCTCGACCGCCTCGGCCTGGTACATCAGCGGCACGATCTCGGCCAGCCCGCCGAAGGACACGACCACCGCGATCAGCACCGCCATCAGGCCGACGTTCTTCTCGACCTTCTCGTGGCCGTGGCTGTTGTTGTTATCGCTCATACGATGCTCCGGCGTTCAGGCACGTGCCTGGCTGGGTTCGGGGGGCAGCACGGGCTGGTCGACGGTGCGCGCCTGGCGAAGGTCTTCCACATGTTCACTGCCATCAGCCCCATGCCCACGAGCACCAGCAGTCCGCCGCCCAGGCGCACCAGGTAGTAGGGGTAGGTGACGTTGAGCGCCTCCACGAAGCTGTAGGTCAGCGTCCCGTCGTCGTTGGTGGCGCGCCACATCAGCCCCTGCATGACGCCGGCGATCCACATCGAGACGATGTAGAGCACCACGCCCAAGGTGTGGATCCAGAAGTGCAGGTCGATCCAGCGCGTGGAGTACATCGCGCTCTGGCCGACCAGGCGCGGCACCAGCGCGTAGATCGAGCCGATCGAGATCATCGCCACCCAGCCCAGCGCGCCGGCATGCACGTGGCCGACGGTCCAGTCGGTGTAGTGGCTCAGCGAGTTGACCGTCTTGATCGACATCATCGGACCTTCGAAGGTCGCGATCATGTAGAAGCTCAGCGAGACGATCAGGAACTTGAGGATCGGGTCGGTGCGCAGCTTGTGCCACACGCCCGACAGGGTAAGGATGCCGTTGATCGCGCCGCCCCAGCTGGGCGCCAACAGGATCAGCGAGAACACCATGCCCACCGACTGCGCCCAGTCCGGTAGCGCGGTGTACTGCAGGTGGTGCGGGCCGGCCCACATGTACACCGCGATCAGCGCCCAGAAGTGCACGATCGACAACCGGTAGGAGTACACCGGCCGCCCGGCCTGCTTGGGCACGAAGTAGTACATCATCCCCAGGAAGCCCGCGGTCAGGAAGAAGCCGACCGCGTTGTGGCCGTACCACCACTGCACCATCGCATCGACCGCGCCGGTATAGACCTGGTAGGACTTGCCCATGTCCACCGGCAGCGCCAGGTTGTTGACCACGTGCAGCAGGGCGATGGTGATGATGTAGGCGCCGTAGAACCAGTTGGCCACGTAGATGTGCTTGACCCGGCGCTTGGCGATCGTGCCGAAGAACAGCCACGCATACGCCAGCCAGACGATCGTGATCAGGATGTCGATCGGCCATTCGAGCTCGGCGTATTCCTTGCTCTGGGTGATGCCCAGCGGCAGCGTGATGGCCGCGGCCACGATCACTGCCTGCCAGCCCCAGAACACGAACGACGCGAGCCGGTCGGAGATCAGGCGCACGTGGCAGGTGCGCTGCACCACATGCAGGCTCGTGGCGAACAGCGCGCTGCCGCCGAAGGCGAAGATCACGGCGTTGGTGTGCAGGGGGCGCAGGCGGCCGTAGCTGAGCCACGGGATGCCTTCGCCCAGGGTCGGCCAGTACAGCTGGGCGGCGATGAACGCGCCTACCGCCATCCCGACGATGCCCCAGACCACGGTGGCGATGGCGAACTGCCGGACGACTTTGTCGTTGTAAAAGCCGTCGGCCGCATCCACGCGCGCGGCGACGCCATCGGCCAGTGCGGCCGCTTGTTGCAGGGTCATGGAGGAGCCCCAGGTGAACGTGGGACCATTGTCGGAGCCGGGCGCGGATGCTTCCTTGACTTGAATCAAATACGCCCGGCCAGAGGTGGCACCGGGCGCCCGCGAGGAGCGGCCGGTGCCTTCAAGCGCTGCTACTTGGTCACCACTAGCGTGCCCTTCATCAGCGCGGCGTGGCCGGGGAAGGAGCAGAAGAAGCTGTACTGCCCACCGGCCTTGAGCCTGCCGGCGGGGATGATCGCCGTGGTGGTCTCGCCGCCCCCGATCACTGGCGTCACCGCCAGCACCCGCTTGTCGCCCTTGGGCGCGTAGTGGTTGGCCGCGCCCGCCTTGATGCCTGCGGCCGACAGCGCCTGGACGTCCGGGGTCGCCGACACCACGACGTTGTGGCCCATCGCCTTGGCCGGGAGCTTGCCGGTGTGGGCCAGGCGGATGGTGATGCGCGGGCACGCGGCCGAGACGGTGACGCTCTTGGTGCTGAACTGCATGCGGTCATCGCCCTTCAGGTCGATGGTGCAGCGATTGGCGGCCTGCGCCGTGGAAGCGGCGCCCAGGACGGCGAGGGCGAGGAAGGCGTTGCGGATCGACATGGCTGTCTCCAGTGGGTGTGATCATTTGCGGCTCAGGGCGCGCCGGCGGCGCGTACTGCGGCCAGGAAGTCGGGGTCGGGCGTGCTGCCCACCTGTTCGGTGCGGGCCAGCACGCGGCCGCGCGCATCAAGCAGGACCAGCGCGCTGGTGTGGTTGAAATCGCCATCGGCCAGTTCCCGGTAACGGATGCCCAGCACGCCGGCGATCTGTCGCACCTGCTCGGGCTGCGGGCTGGCCAGCGTCCAGCGCGTGGCGGGCAGTGCGCGCGCCTTGGCGACGGACTGCAGGGCGGCGGGTGTGTCACGCGACGGGTCCATGCTCACCAGCACGATCCCGATGCGTGCCTGCTGCGCCGGGGTCAGTCCGCGCTCGACGGCCTTGCCGGCATCGACGATCAGCGGGCACACGTACTGGCATGAGGTGTAGAACATCGACACCACGCGCGGACGCCCGGCCAGACTCGCCCATGGACGGGCGCGGCCGGCCTGGTCGGTCAGCGTGGCCTGAAGGTGGTAGACAGAATCGCGCGGCAGCACCGGCGTGGCGGCGCGCGGCGTGCCCACCATGCCCAGCGTGAGCACGGCCAGACCGAGCAGGGCGCCGAAGCGGCGGTAGCGTGCGTTCATGGCAGGTCCCTCGCGCAGCGGAAGCCCAGGTTGGCGGTGGCGTCGGCCGCGCCCAGCGACGACAGCATTGCCACGCGCATCAACACCGCGTAGTTCTCACGGTCGTCCATCGACAGCGCGCCGGCGCCGCAGAACTCCATGCGGCCGGCATCGCCCTGCTGGCGGTTGTCGGCCGACACCAGCAACGAGGAGAAATCCTCCGTCCACTCCCATACCAGCCCATGCAGGTCCTGCACGCCGTGGACGTTGGGCGCCTGCAGGCCGGCGCGCGGGAGCGGAGTGTCGGATGGACGCGCGTACCAGGCCAGGATCCGCTCGCGGAACGCGCGGTCGCCGCGCGCATCGGCCCGCGTCTCGTCCGCGGCCGCCGCGTACTCCCACTCGCCCCACGTCGGCAGGCGCGCGCCCTGGGCCTGGCAGTAGGCGTCGGCGGCGAACCAGCTCACCCAGGTGACGGGCCGCGCATCCTGCGCGGCATCGCCGGGTTGCAGCGGTCCCTCCCAGTGCGACAGGTAGCGTGCCTCGGCCAGCGCACGTGGCACGCGATCGCGTCGCCAGTGGGGGTGGGCTTGCACGAACCGGCGGAACTGCGCGTTGGTGACCGGCCGCTGCATCAGTGCGAACGGCGCGATGCGCGACCGCCCCGGCCGGTCCTCGTAACGCAGCGCGGTGGTGAAGTCGCCCCCGCGCATCGCGACGTAGCCCTCCGGCACCCGCGATCCCTCGGCCTCGGCGGCCAGCGGCGCGGCGAGCAGCAGCATGGCGAGGGCGGCCGCGACGCGCATCGTCAGTGCCCGGCCGATGCGTTGGCGGGCGTGCTGGCGCGCGCCTGCGCCGCCTCGGCCTTGGTGACGCGGCCACCCGGGTTGCCCCAGCTGTTGAGGACGTAGGTGGAGATGTTGGCGACCTCGTCGTCGGTCAGCTGCGACATCGGCGGCATGATCGAGTCGTAGTCCGTGCCGTTGACGGTGATCGGGCCTTGCAGGCCATGCAGGATCACCCTGGGCAGCGCCAGCGGATCGTTCGCGATGTAGTCGGACTTGGCCAGCGGCGGGAACACGCCTTCCATGCCTTCGCCGCCCGGCATGTGGCACGTCGAACACGTACCGGCGAACAGCGCCTTGCCCGCTTCGACCTGCTGCTCCAGCGTCAGCTCGCCGGCCTGCTGCGAGGCAGCGGCCGTCGCCACGGCCGCCATGTTCGGCTGCGCCCGGTCGCCCAGGTACACCTCGTCGACCTCCAGGCCCGAGTAGATCGCCTTGTTTTCCGGGCCTTCGGCCTTGAGGATGCCCAGCGCGCCCTTGTTGAAGGCGCGGAACAGGCTGTGGTCGACCAGCACGTAGCTGCCGGGCACCTCCATGTGGAACTCCATCATGGCCGCGCCGCCGGCCGGGATCAGCGTGGTCTGCACGTTCTCCTGGTAGCGCGTACCGCCCTCGTACCAGACCTTGTCGAAGATCTCGCCGATCACGTGGAAGCTCGACACCAGGTTGGGCCCGCCGTTGCCCACGTACAGGCGCACGGTTTCGTCCACGTTGGTCTTGAGCGCCTTGTCGCCGGTCAGTGCGCCTTCGCTGCCGTTGAACAGCACATACGTCGGGTTTTCGTCGATGGCCTTGTGCATGTCGAAACCCTGCAGGCCCTTCTCGCGGTACTTGCCCAGCGTGTAGAAGTCGCCCTGCATCACGTAGTACTCGCGGTCCACTTCGGGCAGGCCTTCGGGCGGCTCGACCAGGATCAGGCCGTACATGCCGTTGGCCACGTGCATGCCCACCGGCGCGGTGGCGCAGTGGTACACGTACAGGCCCGCATTGAGCGCCTTGAAGGTGAACTGCGTGCGGTGGCCGGGCGCGGTGAAGCTGGAGGTCGCGCCCCCGCCCGGCCCGGTCACGCCGTGCAGGTCGATGTTGTGGGGCATCTTGCTGTCGGGCATGTTGCGCAGGTGGAACTCCACCGTGTCGCCCTGGCGCACGCGGATGAAACTGCCCGGCACGGTGCCGCCGAAGGTCCAGAAGGTGTACTCGACGCCTTCGGAGATCGGCATCACCTTCTCGACCACGTCCAGCTCGACCACGACCTTGGCGGGGTAGTTGCGGCCCGTCGGCGGCGGTACCAGGGGCGGCGCGGTGAGTACCGCCTTGACCGGCTCGCCCTGCGGTGGGCCGAAGTCGCCCTTGCGCGAGCCCCCTGTATCGGTCTGGGCCGACGCGTCGGTGGGCGCGTCCCCGGTATCGGTATCGCGGCGGTCGCAGGCGGTGGTCGCCAGCACCAGTGACACGGCAAGCCCCAACAGCGTCAATGCGTCTCGGCGTTGCATGGTGGTTCCCCAGGTGGATGGATACGGGTCGATTCGAGTCGGTCGCGCGCCGCCGGTTGCTCAGGCGGCGGCGCCGCGCAGCTGGTCGGCGAAGCCGTGGTTCACGTCGCGGTGGCCGGCCTCGTCGGCACGCACGGCGACCACGACCTCACGCAGGCGTGCGTTCTCCGGCAGCTGCCAGTACTCGATGGCGATGCGCGGTGCGGGCACGTTCTCCACGCGACCGGCGTCGATCTCACGCAGGTACTGCGTGTAGCTGATGACGGCCTGCTCCTCGAAGTAGCCGACCAGCCGATGGGCCGTGCGGGCCGACGCGATGTAGAGCACGAGGAAGAACGTAAAGAACGCCGCCTGCGCGATCAGCACCAGGGCGCGTTCGAGCAGGTTGGGCCGCGCGATCTCGATGAAGGTCATCAGGTGCATGCGCTCGTTCTCGGCCTCCTCCATCAGCGTGCGGATCCACCCGCGGTCGCCGCGCATCCAGCGCAGGCAACGCAGGTGCACGAGCGCGGCGCCTACCAGGCCCGGCACCGCGGCGACGGTCTCCAGCACGATGGCGCGGTTGCCGTAGCGCTTGGCAAAGAACGTGTCGGCAAGGAACCGCAGCGAGCGGGTGATGCCGTACGCCACGCGGTCGGACCAGTCGCCCACGTCGTGGTGGCGGTCCAGGGGCAGGTCGGCGGGTGTCTGGGACACCGGCGAGATCAGGGTGTTCATGGCAAGGGCCTCTCAGTGGGTAACCATCGGGGCGGTGTTCGCCCATGGCCCCATGCTGCGCGGCCGGCTCGCGCATTTCCCTGATCCAGATCATTTTCGGACCGGGTTTTTCAAACGAATGTTTGGTTGGGCAAAGGACGACGCATCCCGCTGCTTGACGTAAGTCAGTGCGCGACCGACCCGCCGTCGCCAGGCTGGGACATCGCCCAGGAACGGAGGTGCGCCATGAACGTCGATTTCGGTGAGCGCGAACTGTGTGCGCTGTGCGCGGGCCAGACGGTCGAAGCGCTGGATGCGGCCGGCGTGCCCGGATGCGGCTGCAGCAACGCCTGCGACTGCTCGCAGGACCAAGGCTGCGGTTGCGGGTTCGAGCTCGGGGCTCAGCCCGCCAGGGAGGTGGCGAATGCGCCCAGGGGATGGTGGGCGCGGGCGATGCTGTAGATGGCGCCGAATGCCAACAGCGCCGCGGCGTACCACGCCAGCCGCGCGCGGCGGGTGCGGGCCGGGTGCAGTGCCTGGATGCCCAGCACGATGTACGCCACCAGCAGGGCCAACTTCGCCCACAGCCAGCCGTTGGCGAACATCGCCCATGGCAGTACCGTCAACAGCATCAGTGCGGCCGTGAGCAGGGCGGTGTCGATCGCATAGCTCACCCAGCGCACCGGGGCGATGCGTGGCCAGTGCATGCCGGCCAGCATTGCCGCGCCGCGCAGCGCGAACAGTCCGCCGCTGCACAGCGCCATCGCGACGTGGACCTGCTTGATCTGCGGGTAGAACTCGATCATCGCTAACCTGCCTTTCCATCGATCCGCGGGGTGAGGACGATGCGCCCGATGCGCACCACCCATGGCATGAAGGCCACCAGCCACGCAACCGCGGCCACCACCTGCCACGCGTGGCCGTCGTTGGCCACTTCCGCCCACAGCCGGGCCAGCGCGACCGCCTGCAGGGCGAGCAGCGTGACCCACGCGGCGGCCGGCATGACCAGCGGGCGGCCGGAATGCCCTTGCACGACGCGCGTCACCATCGCCACCAGTACCGATCCGAACAATCCGATGAACAGTGCGTGCGCCGGCGCGCGTCCCAGCACGAAGGTGTCGGTGGCCAGGTACACCACGCTCTGCACCGCATACAGCACGAACGTCAGCGGCAACCAGGCCAGCCCGACGAACAACGCGTTGAGCAGGCCGGGCGCCGGCGACTGTGGCCACCAGCGCCACAGCGCGTAGCCGGTCAGCGCCACCAGTGGCTCGTCGACGGCCCACAGCCACGTGTAGGCGTGGCGCAGTTCGAGCACCAGGTGCGCGGCCACCAATGCCAGCACCGCGGCCAGCCAGTGCATCGGTCGCCATGGGGTGTACCCGGCGACCACGCGACTGGCGAAGAACGGCACCATCCGGTGCGCCACCGTGACGTACACCGGCAACAGCAGCCCGAAGGTGCCCAGCTTGATGCTGCCGAAGGCCCAGATGGGCGACGCGCCCAGTACGAACGCCAGCCACGCGAGCACGCCAACCAGCCCCATCAGCAGCGCCGCCAGGCAGATGCGTGCATGCCAGGTGGCCTGCGTATCGCGCGAAAGGACGTGGGCGAGGATTGCCACACCGGCCGCCCAGCCCGCGACCGTCATCACCGTGCCGACAAGGATGCCCGCGGGGACGCCCACCGCCCCCAGCAGCGTGGCCAGTTGGCCGCCCAGCAGGCCGATACCGACCGGCACGTAGTGCGCGCGGTGCAGGTCGGGCAGGCCCATCCAGCGCGGAAAGGTCGTCAGCAGGAAACCGAAGATGAAGCTCGGCAGCACCTGGTACTGC
>MIDV01000057.1:21878-22160 GCA_001830245.1 Lysobacterales bacterium RIFOXYA1_FULL_69_10
GCATGCAGCCAGCCGGCGTACTGCGCCGGGTCGGCCATCTGCAGCACGGGCCAGCGGGTGGCCGCCAGCCATGCCGCCCACCACGCCATCGCGAGCATGAGGTTGGCCGCGCCCACGAAGAACAGCAGCCGGTGCGGTGCACGTGCGAGGTGGCCGATGCGCGCGCCATCGCGCGCCGGAATACTTGGAATGTCCATGGATGCAATGGTCGGCGCCGGACGCATCCGGCGCCTTGATCCGGATCAGGTACGGCTGTGGGCGCGCCGGGCGGGCGCGCCCACG
>MIDV01000057.1:22305-61070 GCA_001830245.1 Lysobacterales bacterium RIFOXYA1_FULL_69_10
AGCCGTGTTCGATGGCCGCCAGCAGCTGCATCGTGCCCAGCGGCAGCAGGGTCAGGATGCCCATCAGCGCCAGGCCGATGTTGAGCGTCCAGAAGCTCAGCCGCAGGAGCTTCTCGTCCCAGATCTGCCGCGGCCGCAGTCCGCGCAGGCAGAACAGCACCAGCGCGATGCCCAGCATCCCGTACACGCCGAACAGCGCGGTGTGTCCATGCAACGGCGTCAGGTTCAGGCCTTGCATGTAGTACAGCGACAGCGGCGGGTTGATGAGGAAGCCGAACAGCCCCGCGCCCACCAGGTTCCAGAACGAGACGGCCAGGAAGAAATAGATCGGCCAGCGGTAGCGCTCCATCCACGGCGTGGCGCGGCCCAGCTTCCAGGTGTGGTACGCCTCGAATCCGATGTACGCCAGCGGCACCACTTCCAGCGCACTGAAGCTGGCACCCAGCGCAATGACCGCGGTCGGGCTGCCGACGAAGTACAGGTGATGCAGGGTGCCCAGCACGCCGCCGGTCATGAAGACGATGGTGGCAAACAGCACGGCCACCGCCGCCGTCGCCGCGCGCAGCAGGCCCAGCTTGGTGAAGATCAGGGCGATGACGGCCGTGGCGAATACCTCGAAGAAGCCCTCCACCCACAGGTGCACCAGCCACCAGCGCCAGTACTCCACCACCGACAGGTGCGTGTGCTCGCGCCACATGAGGCCCGAGGCGTAGAACACGCCGATCGCCACCGTCGAGAGGAACAACAGCCCGACGATGGCCTTGGTCTCGGTCTTGGGGCCGGTCAGAAGCGGCCACAGGGCGCGGCCCACGAGCGTCAGCCACAGCATCAGGCCGATGAAGAGGTACCACTGCCAGAAGCGGCCGATGTCGGCGTACTCCCAGCCCTGGTGGCCGAACCAGAAGTTGTGTTCCAGCCCCAGCTTCTGCATCACCGCCAGCCACTGCCCGGCAAAGGCGCCGACGACGATCACCACCAGTGAGAAGAACAGGATGTTGACGCCGAGCCGCTGGAACCTTGGTTCATGCCCCGACAATGCCGGGGCGATGTACAGCCCCGTGCCCAGCCACGCGGTGGCGATCCACAGCACCGCCAGCTGCGTGTGCCAGGTGCGCGTGATGGAGTAGGGCAGCACCTCGGCCAGCGCGTAGCCGTACGCAACCTGGCCCTCGACCTGGTAGTGCGCGGTGATCGCGCCCAGCAGGATCTGCACCAGGAACAGTGCCAGCACCAGCCAGAAGTACTTGGCCGTCGCGCGCATCGATGGCGTCACCACCAGCGCGGCCAGCGGGTCGCGCGCGGGGAAGGGCGGATGCTGCTCCTCGCGCGAGACGGCGTGGTGCCAGCCCAGCAGCGCGATGCCCGCCAGCAGGAACAGCACGCTGAAGGCCGACCACACCCAGGTGCTGGGCGGCGGGGTGTTGCCCACCAGCGGCTCGCCCGGCCAGTTGTTGGTGTAGGTCACGCGCTTGTCGGGCATGCCGGCGCGCTCCGGAGCCAGCGTGTCGCCGGCGGCGGTCGGGCGCTCGGTGGTCGCCGCCCACGCGGTCCACCAGAAGAACGACGCCAGGTCACGGCGATGCGCCGCGTCCGGGACGGTGTTCTCCTTCATGGCGTAGGCCTCGCGCAGCTCCGCCGTCGCCGGGTCGTTGCCGAACAGGCTCTCGTAGTGCGCCGCCACGTTGGAGATGACCGCCACGCGATCGAGCGGCAGTGTGATCGTGCCGGTCGCGGCGTCATGTGTGTTGGCGCGCATCAACTCGCGCAGGCGGCCTTCCAGTGCGGCACGCTCGGGCGCGGGCAGCTGCGCATGCGTGACCATGCCGCCGTCCTCGCGTGCCCACAGGTCGAGCAGGCCGACGGCTTCGCGATGCAGCCAGTCCGCGCTCCAGTCCGGCGCCACGTACGCGCCGTGGCCCCAGATCGAGCCCAGCTGCATGCCGCCCATCGATTGCCACACCTGGCGGCCGCGTTCGATGTCGGCGCGCGTGTAAAGCACGGTACCGTCCTCGGCCACCACGCGCTCGGGCATTGGCGCGGCGTTCTGCCGGATCTGCCCCCCCGACCACAACAGCACCGCGAACGAGGCGACCAACAGCGCCGCCAGTCCTATCCACAGCTTGCGGGTACTTTCCATCTCGCTCCCTCCCGGTAGTACGACGATGGTGCGGGCCACCGCCGCGCTCGGCGATGACCCAGGTCAAGCCGGCCGGTGCGCGGGCCCGCCGCCCGCGGGCCGGTCAGCCGCGAAGCACGGGCGCGGCGAGTGCTTCCAGCCGCGCGCGGTCCTGCAGTTCGACCTCGCGCCGGTCCACGGCCAGCACGCCCTCCTGCTGCAGGCGCCGCAGCACGCGGCTGACCGTTTCCGGCGCCAGCCGCAGGTAGTTGGCGATATCGGTGCGCGGCATCGTCAGCGCAAAGCGCGTGGCCGAGAACCCGCGCGCGGCCAGGCGCCGCGACAGGCCGACCAGGAACGCGGCCAGGCGCTGGTCGGCCGACCAGTCCCCCGCCAGCAGCGCGGCGCGACCGATGTCCCGGCTGAGCAGGCGGAAAAGGTGCTTCTGGATGCCGGGTACGCGCGTGGCCAGCACAGCGATCTTCGGGAAGGAGAACCGGCACAGCATCACCGTGTCGATGGCGATGGCGTTGCAGGGGTAGGTGTCGCCGTCGATGCCGTTGAGGCCGATGACCTCGCCGGGCAGGTGGAACCCCAGCACGTGCTCACGCCCGTCCGGGTCCACCACGTAGGTCTTGACCGTGCCGGCGCGCACCGCGGCGATCGCCTCGAACGGATCGCCCTCGCGGAACAGGTGCGTGCCCGGCTGCAGCGGGCCGACGTGCTGCACCAGCACGTGCAGGTCCATGAGCGCGCGCTTGTCCATGCCCTCGTCCAGGCACGCCTGCGAGAACGCGCAGGTCGAGCAGAAGCGCAGGGTGTCGCCGTCGTCGGCGAGGGTCCTGGGGTTGGGGCGGGGGAAGGTGGTCTCGCTCACGCCGCCCCCGTGGCTGGGCGCAGGACGCAGGCTAGACGGCACGGGAGAACCGCACCGGTGCATCGTGGGGCGCATTGAGGTAGCGGTCGAAGCACATCGCGATATTACGCAACAGCAGTCGGCCGCGCGACGTGGCGCGGATGACGCCCGGGGCGACCGTCACCAGTCCGTCGTCCACCAGCGGCTGCAGCCTCGCCAGCGCGTCGGCGAAGTACTGCGGAAAGTCGATCGCGTACCGTCGTTCCAGAGCGCGCACGGGGATCTCGGCCTGGCACATCAACGCCTGTATCAGGTCGGCGCGCAGCTGGTCGTCCTCGTCCAGGCGCATGCCGCGCATCACCGGCAGGCGGCCGTCGTCCAGCGCGTGCTCCCAGGTGGGCAGGTCGCGCGGGTTCTGGCTGAAGGTGTCGCCGATGTGGCTGATGGCGCTGACACCCAGCCCGACCAGGTCGCTGTCGGCGTGCGTGGTGTAGCCCATGAAGTTGCGGTGCAACCCGCCGCGCTCCTGCGCGCGCGCCAGCTCGTCGTCGGGCAGGGCGAAGTGGTCCATGCCGATGTAGACGTAGCCAGCCGCCGTCAGCCGGTCGATGGCCAGCTGCAACAGCGCCAGCCGCAGCTCCGGCCCGGGCAGGTGGGCGGCATCGATCTGCTTCTGCGGTCGGAACAGCTCGGGCAGGTGCGCGTAGCCGTACACGGCCAGGCGGTCGGGCCGGATATCGATCACGCGCGCAAGCGTCGCGCCGAAGCCCTCCAGCGTCTGGTGCGGCAGGCCGTAGATCAGGTCGATGTTGACCGAGCGCATGCCGGCCGCGCGACAGGCCTCGACTACCGCCGCCGTCTCCTCGACCGACTGGATGCGGTTGACCGCGGCCTGCACCTCCGGGTCGAAGTCCTGTACCCCCAGGCTGGCGCGGTTGAAGCCGGCCGCGCCCAGCTCGGCCACGTCGGCCGGGGTGACGAAGCGCGGGTCCAGTTCGATGGACAGGTCCAGGTCGCTGCGCGCGGAGAAGTGGAACTGCGCGCGCAGCGTATCCACCACCTCGCGCAGCTGCGCCGGGTCCAGGAAGTTGGGCGTGCCCCCGCCAAAGTGCAGCTGCACCACCTCGCGGTCGCGGTCGAACAGCGCCGCCACCAGGTCGATCTCGCGATACAGGCGCGCGAGATACGCCTCGGCGCGCGCCTTGTCGCGGGTGATGATGCGGTTGCAGCCGCAGTAGAAGCACGGGCTGGCGCAGAACGGCACGTGCACGTACAGCGACAGGCGCCGCGGGATAGGGTCGCCGTTGCTGGCCGCCACGGCGTCGCGCAGGGCCTGCTCACCGAAGCCGGAATGGAACTGGGGCGCGGTGGGATAGGAGGTGTAGCGCGGCCCGGGCCGGTCGTAGCGGCGCAGCAGGTCGGCGTCTGGCAGGGCGGTGGCGATCATGCGGCGCAGCGTAGGCACCCGTCCGCGCGCCCGCCTTGATTTGAGTCAAAGCCGGCCGATCACCGTGCGTCGACGCCGGATACGGACCATGCACGGCTTCCGGCGCCCGCATGGCGGGCGGTGCCGACATACCAGGAGGGTCGCGCATGCGCACCGATCTCACCCAGCTCCAGCACCAGGGCCGCCAGGCCCGCCAGCGAGGCGACAGTCTGGTCGACAACCCGATGCTGGCCGCCGATGCCATGCCGGCCATGACCGGGCAGGACTTGGCCGAGTGGCAGGCCGCGATCGAGGCCTGGGAGGCGGGCTACCGGCAGGCGGCCAACAGCTGACCCACGCTAAGCGCACCCCGCCATGCCCCGCGCCAAGACGCTGAAACTGGCGACGTTCAACGTCAACGGCATCGGCACGCGCCTGCCGCACCTGCTGGCATGGCTGGACAAGGAAGCCCCGGACATCGTGGCTCTGCAGGAGTTGAAGGCGGTCGACGACGCTTTTCCTG
Organism: Lysobacterales bacterium RIFOXYA1_FULL_69_10; assembly: GCA_001830245.1. Taxonomy (GTDB): domain Bacteria; phylum Pseudomonadota; class Gammaproteobacteria; order Xanthomonadales; family Xanthomonadaceae; genus Lysobacter_C. The sequence continues at coordinate 27,227 of MIDV01000057.1, forward strand.
CCGCCGAGCTCGAGGCCGCAGGGTACGGCGCCATCTGGCACGGCCAGCGCTCATGGAACGGCGTGGCGTTGCTGGCGCGCGATTCGATGCCGGTCGAGAGCCGGCGCGGACTGCCCGGCGACCCCGACGACACCCAGAGCCGCTACATCGAGGCCGCCATCCACGGCATTGTCGTCGCCAGCATCTACCTGCCCAACGGCAACCCGCAGCCGGGTCCGAAGTTCGACTACAAGCTCAAGTGGATGCAGCGCCTGGCCAAACACGCCAAGACACTGGTCGACCTGCCGCACCCGGTCGCGCTTCTGGGCGACTTCAACGTCATCCCCTCCGACCTCGACGTCTACGACCCCAAGGCCTGGCGCAAGGACGCGCTGATGCAGCCGGAAGTCCGCGAGGCGTACTTCGGGCTGCTCGAACAGGGCTGGGCCGACGCCTTGCGCGAAACGGTCGGCGAGGAGGAGATTATCTACACCTTCTGGGATTACTTCAGGCAGCACGCCGAGCGCGACCGCGGCCTTCGCATCGACCACCTGCTGCTCAACCCGTTACTGGCCAAGGGGCTGAAGGAGGCCGGCGTGGACCGTTGGGTGCGGCTGGAGGAGAAGGCCAGCGACCATGCGCCCACGTGGGTGACGGTCAAGGCGCCGGCCCGGTAGCGATACCGGCGTCGGCACGCGGGGCCCGCACGCCTGAACCAGCTGAACGAGCCCGCCACGGGTGTCGCAAGCCACTGTCGTAGTCTAGGCGCCCCTTTGGTCCGCCACGCCATGAAACCAAGCGACCTGCACCAGGTCATCGAGAGCTTGCCGGGCAACTTCGCCGTGCTCGCGGCCACCCCCGGCTTCCCCGTGGTGGCGATGAGCCGTGAGCTGCGCAACTTCTCCGCCGATCCCGACACTGCGTTGGGGCGTCCGGTATTCGAACTGTTTCCCGAGGCGCCCGATGCGCCGGGCAGCGTGGCGACGTTGCGGGCCGCGTTCGAACGCGTCATCCGGGAACGGGCACCCCATCGCCACGAACAGCGGTTCGACGTGCGCGACCCGGCCAGCGGCGCCTTCCGCGAGTTCTACTGGACCGCGACCAACACGCCGATCCTGGATGAGGCGGGCGAGGTGCAGTACATCCTGCACCAGTCCGAGGACGCGGCCACGGAGCGGCGCCACGGCTCCATGGCGATCCTGGATGCGATGACCGAAGGCGTGTTCACGCTGGACCGCCAATGGCGCTTCAGCTACGTCAACCCCGAGGCGCATCGGATCTTGCGGCAGGAGCCGGCCACGCTGATCGGCGCCGTCATCTGGGAGCGCTTCCCGGGCTCTGACGAGTCGGAGTTCGGCGAGTACTACCGCCGCACCATGGCCGAGCGCGTCACCAACCGGTTCACGGCCTTCTATCCGGGCCTGGAGGGCTGGTACGAAGTCACTTCCTACCCGGCGCCCGAGGGGATCTCGGTCTACTTCCGTGACGTCACCGCGCGCGAACTCGCGCAGCAGGACCGCGAGCGCATCGCGCTGGAATCGGCCCAGCAACGGCGCCTGTACGAGACCGCGCTCAACAACACGCCCGACTTCGTCTACATCTTCGGCACCGACCATCGCGCCATCTACGCCAACGAGGCGCTGCTGAAGGTGTGGGGCGTCGAGGACGTGCGCGGCAAGACGTGGATGGACCTGGGCTACGAGCAGTGGCACGCGGACATGCACGACCGCGAACTTGCGCAGGTCATCGCGACCCGGGCGCCGATCCGCGGCGAGATACCGTTCACGGGCACGAATGGCCGCCGCGTCTACGACTACATTTTCGCCCCCGTGCTGGACGCCGACGGCGAGGTGGTGGCCGTGGCGGGCACGACGCGCGACGTCACCGCCCGCCAGGCGGCCGAGCAGATCATCCGGGAGCATGCCGAGCGCCTGGGGGATGCCGACCGGGCCAAGGATGAGTTCCTGGCCACCTTGTCGCATGAGCTGCGCAACCCGCTGGCGCCGCTGAAGAACGGGGTGGAGATCCTGCGGCGTACCACCGACGGCAATTCGATCCACGCCGAGATCCATTCGATGATGGAGCGCCAGGTCGACCACCTGGTGCGGCTGGTCGACGACCTGATGGAGGTCTCGCGCATTACCCGCGGCAAGATTTCCCTGCAGCTGCAACCCGCCGACCTGGGCGCGATCGTGTCCAACGCGCTGGATGCCGCACGGCCGATGTTGGAGGCGGGCCGTCATGCGCTCCACGTCGATCAGCCCGCGGCGCCGGTGCACCTGCTGGCCGATCCCGTCCGGCTCACGCAGATCCTGGCGAACCTGCTCAACAACGCCGCCAAGTACTCGCCGCCCGGCAGCGATATCCGGCTGGCGGTCCGCAGGCGCGACGACGCGTTGACGGTGTCGGTCAGCGACACCGGCATGGGCATGGAGCCCGCCGAGATCCCGCACCTGTTCGAGATGTTCACGCGCGGTGACCGGGTCCGCACCTCCCACCAGGGCGGCCTCGGCATCGGCCTGGCGCTGTCGAGGCGGCTGGCGATGCTCCATGGCGGCTCGCTGGACGCCCACAGCGAAGGCCCCGGGCGGGGCAGTACCTTCACCCTCGAGCTTCCGGGGCCGTTCGTCGATCCGACCGAGCGGGCGCCCACTGCCATTCCCGAGGAGTTGCGGTTGTCGCTGCGGGTGCTCGTGGCGGACGACAACCGCGACGCGGGCAGCAGCCTGGCCGATGCGCTCCAACTGTTCGGCGCGCAGGTGCACGTGGTGGACGATGGCGCCGACGCGCTGGAGCAGTTCGAATCGCTGGCCCCGGATGTCGCCATCCTCGACATCGGCATGCCGCGCGTGACCGGCTATGACGTGGCGCAGGCGCTGCGTGGACGCGACGTCCAGGTGCCGCTGATCGCGCTGACGGGATGGGGCCAGGCCAGCGACCGCGACCGGGCGATCGCGGCGGGCTTCGACCACCACCTCGTCAAGCCCGTTGCCATTCCCTCACTGGTCAGGCTGCTGGCCTCGCTGGAGCGGGGCGAGCGCACGTCGGACACCCGGCCGGCGGAGTCCAGCCGGGCCTAGGCCGTTCCGAGGGGCGCAGCGGCGCGGGGAGCGTGCCTGTCAGGCGCGGTCCGGCGCGCTGGCGGGTCAACCCGCGAGGAGAAGCGGCCACCCGGTGGCGGCCGCTTCATCGTTCAACGAATCCGCGAGCGGATTTTTTCCCAAAGCCGTCGACGCGCCTGGTAGGCGCTCACGCCCAGCAGCAGCGCGGCCAGCCAGATCGTCCCTTCGGTGGTGACCGCAGCCAAGGTGGCGAGAACGACCATCGCCGTGGTGTCTGCGTCCATCGCGATGCCGACCGCAAGCGCGACCCACGACAGCAGGGCGACAGTGGCGGCCAGCTTGATCCAGAGCCACTTGCGGCGTTGCGCCTGCTGCGGATCCGCGGCTGCGTCGTTCGAGGCGGCGCTCATTCCGCACCTCCCGTGGCCGGCAGCAGGGCGTCGGGTAACGGCGCATCGGGTGTTTCGATCGTCCCCACGTTGGACACGATCCACCAGCGCTCCCCGTCGTTGAGCAGCTGGAAGTGGTTGAGGCCGCGCATCAGCGGTGCCTCGTCGTTGCGGCGCAGGCGGATCTCGAACGTGCTCATGACCGACGCCAGCAACCCGTGCTGCTCGACCTTCGTCACCAGCGGGATCTCGTGGAATCCGGTGCTGGCGTAGGCGCTCTCGGTCTGGGCGATGAGCTCTTCGCTGTCCATGGCCATGATGCCGCTGCCGATGCTGGAATCCATGGCCACCGACAGGCGGGCCCCGTCGAGAAACAGGTCGCGGTAGCGGTCCCAGTCGCGTGTCGCGCCGGCGTCGCCGGAGATCGTGTCGTAGAGGGCATGCACGATGGCCTCGGGGGACGCCCAGTCGTCGGGGCCGGCGTGTGCGGTGCCGGCCAGGCCCAGGGCCAGGCCCGTGGCCAGCAGGCCGCGGCATGCGATGTGCTTGAACGCGTTTTTCATGGTCATTCTCCCTTGAGCTGGTTGAGTGCGTCGGTGGTGAGCAAGCGGCCGTCGAGCACGACGGCATGAATGTCTCGGGTACGTGCGATGTCCTCGAGCGGGTTGCCGTCCAGCACCAGCAGGTCGGCCTCGAAACCCGGCGCGATCCGCCCCAGGCGTTCGCCCGCGCCCAGTGCGTCGGCGGCATTGCGGGTGGCCGCCAGCAGCAGCTGCGCGTTGGGCACCCCGGCCTCGGCCAGCAGGTCCATTTCGCGGTGCAGGCTGATCCCGGGGGCGATCCACGGGTTGCTCATGTCGGTGCCCAGCGTCATGCGCGCGTCGGTGGCGTACAGGCGCGCGGCCATGCGCTGCACCTTGGGCCACACGGCGCGGGCACGCTCGAAGTCCGCGCGCTGCCAGCCGATGGCGAAGGTGAACCACTCGTTCCAATGGGCCAGCAGGCGGGGGTGCGCGTATCGATGCGCGTCGTCCTTGTACGGGTTGTCCTGGTCCTGCACGAAGGCGGCATGGAAGGCCACCAGCGTGGCGTCGAACACGGGGCGGTACTGCCGGTACGCGGCCACCAGCCGGTCGGCCTGCGGGCCGTCGGCGTCGAAGTGCTCCCACCACTCGAAGAACGAGTACGTGCCGCCGCGCGCCGTCGCCTGCCAGGCCGCACGCTGCCCGGGCGACAGCAGGTCGGCGCTGAGCGGCATCAGGTGGACGATGCCGTCCAGACCCATCGCCAGTGCGTCGGGCCAGGCGATGCTTTCAAGGTGCGCGACGGCCGGGCGCCCCTGCGCATGCGCCGCGTCGATGCCGGCTTTCAGCAGCTCCGGCGACAGGCCGGTGTAGAGCTTGATCCAGTCCGCGCCAGCCTCGACCTGCGCCTGCACCACTGCCTGCATGTCCTCGGGCGTGCGTGCCGCGGCGGCCAGGCCCGGAAGCTCCGCATTGTTGATGACCGGGCCGGCGTTGAAGGCTTCCGGGCCCACCAGCTCGCCGGCGGCCAGCCGTGATTCGTAGCGGGCAGCCGCCTCCAGGTCGCCGCCCGGGTTACGCAGCGTGGTGACGCCGAACGCCACCAGCCGGTTCGCGTTGTGCTCGGCGATCGCGTCATCTGGAAGGGCCTGCAGCACGGCACGACCGCGCTCGCGCTTCATCTCCAGGGGGCCCAGGGTGAGGTGGGCGTGCATGTCGATGAGGCCCGGTGTCAGGTACCGGCCGTCCAGGTCCGTCACGCGCGCACCGCGCCGGCATGCGGCGTCGCCTGCGTCTGCAATGACGCTGATGCGGCGGTCCTGCACGCGGACGCATCTGCGCTCGCCGACGCGGTTGTGTTCGGCGTCGACGACGTGGACATTGTCGAGGGCCAGCGCATCGTCCGGGGCCGGCGGGGCGGCGATCGCAGGGGTGAGCGCGCAGGCCAGGGCCGAGGGGAGCAGCAGTTTCGCGAGGGGAAGACGTTGCATCGTCGGTGCGTCCTTTCGAGTGGGTTTGCCTCCTGAGTCGCCACCGACGCTGGATTTCTTACGCGACAATTATTTTTTTTCGCGATGTAAGAAATGCGCCCCGTGCACCGACTGAAGGGTGCTGGCCACCGCTTCATCGATCGCCGACAGCTACGCACACGGACCGCATGCATCTACTCTGGCCCCAGGTACAAGCCTTCCATCCCCACCTGTGGCGTGCGGTGTGCGGGTACGAGCTCAATCCCGCCATGCGCGAGGAGTTGTTGCAGGAGGTGTTGCTTGCCGTCTGGGAAAGTCTTCCCCGGTTGCGCGACCCCGGCATGCTGCTGCCGTTCGTATTGCGCATCGCACACAACCTGGGCGCCAGCCACGTGCGGACCGAAACCCGGATGCCGTCACCCGTTCCATTCGACGCTGCGCAACACGACGTGCCGGATCCGGCCACGACCACCGCGTGCGCGCGCACGCAGTGGCTGTTCGAGGCATTGGCCACGTTGCCACTCAACCTGAGGCAGGTGCTGATGCTGCAGCTGGAAGGTTTCGACTACCAGGAGATCGCGGACATGCTGGGTATCACCCTGGAAAACGTGGGCGTGCGCCTGCATCGCGCGCGCGGGCGACTGAAGGCGTTGTCCAAAGAGGAGGGCGGGCTGTGAACTTTGATGAGCTCATGAAGGGCGCCTGGCAGGTCCAGGTGCCGCCAGCCTCGCAGGAGGAACTGGTGCGAAAGGTGCGCCAACGCCAATTGCGGCTGCGCCTGCTGCGTTCCCTGGAAGTGGTCCTGACCCTGCTCGCAGTGTTCGTGTTCGGCCAGGCACTCCTGACCGGCCGCATCGGTCCTTCGCACTGGTTGCTGATGCCGTTCTTCGTGGTGTTCCTGCCGGTGGCATGGGCCATCGTGCTGCGCGCGCCTCGGCGGCATGCGGCGGACGCCACCGGGAGCGCCAGCGCCTACGCGCGCCTTCGCCTTGCCCAGTTGCGGGCCGGCTTGCGTGACCTGCGGCTGGCGCGCACCGCCGTGTGGTTGTTGGCCGCCTACGCCGTGGTGGCCTGTGCGGGCACGTGGCTGCTGGCCGGGGACGCGTGGCGCGATGCCGGACTGATGTTGCTGCTCATGGCCGGCGCGTTCCTGGGATTGACCCTCTGGCTGGGCCGCCCGCTGCGCAGGCGGTGGCTGCGGGAATACCGTTCGGTTCGAAGACTCATCGAGGAATAAAGCAGACGCCTGCTTCCGGTGACTTCGTCGTGAGCCTTCATGCCTATCTTCCCGAGCCGGAGGTGGGAGATTCAGGCGTATCGCCGCGTGAATGGATGAGGGAGCGACATGGTCGATGCGGAAGAAAGAGGAACATGGAGCACGTGGCGGTACCGGATCGCATTGATGGCGATACTCCGTGCCGCGGCGTAGAGGAGCGGTCGCGAGTGGTCTCCCTCGCGTCGCTTCCAGTGCCGCAGTAGATGGTTAGCAACTGACGCATCGCCGCCAAGCGACTGTCACACGTAGTGCCTAGCCTTCGCGTCCATCGTTGGGGCGGGGGGCTGCGACATGCTGCATGCACGGACTGTTTGGCCGTCGCTGGCCGTGCTGGCGCTGCTGGGTTGCGGGCCGACGGAGACGTATAGCGCCGCCGCGGTCGTGGATGCGACCGAGACAGGGGCAGGGACGGCGGAGGTGCTGTCCACGCTTGATAACGCTGAGCTGCATAGGCTCGCTGCGCAGGCGCTCGACAACAGGAATACCTACGCCCCCGCCGGACGCAACGCCGTTGAGTACTACCTTGCGATACGCGACAAAGTGCCTGGGGAAGCAGCCGTGCAGTCGGCGCTGGTGGAACTGCAGCCCTATGTCCTGATCGCAGGTGAGCAGGCCATCGGCCGGGGCAACCTGGACGAGGCTGCGCGACTGATCGTGCTGCTGGGGCGGATGGACAGCGCTGCACCGGCGCTGCCGCGCCTGAAGAAGCAGTTGCAGGCGGCTGAAGATGCAAGCTTGGCCGCCGAAGCCCTGGCGGCGCTTGATATCGAGCGCGATGGCCCGCCTGCCGTTGCGCTGGCACCGACTGCAGGACCCGACTCCATCCAGGAGCAGGCACTCGAAGCAGAGCGCGCGACGGTCGACAGGCTGGTTTCCCTCGGCCGGGAACCGGGGCAGCGTCCCGCAACGCCATCGACACCGGACGCGCGACCTGGCCCCGCCGCGATCCCGACCAGTACGCAGCCGACGGCACCAGGTGCCGATTCCCAGGACCCTGTAGACACCCGGACATCCACGGGTGTTGCCCGGCGTGCATCGCCGCAGGAGCCGCCTTCGACCACGTCAGCGCTGCCGCGCCTGCTGAAGGACGTGCCGCCTCGGTATCCGATCATCGCGCTCAACCGCCGGATCGAAGGCAGCGTGCAGGTGTCGTTCTCGATCGGTGCCGACGGTTCGGTCAGCGGCGCGCGTGTGCTGTCGGCTACGCCGGAAAACGTGTTCGACCGTGCGGCCCTCGCGGCCGTGTCGCAATGGCGGTTCGAAGCAACCGGCACGGCGGTGACCACGACCCGGACACTGAAATTCAACCTCGGCAGACAGGGCTGACACGGGCGCCTGTAAAGGGGGGGGCGGGGCGCCTCGACTTTCGTGGTTCAGTCAGGTGCCTCACTATCGGCTGCATTCGTAACGGCTCGATGATTCGAAAATGTAACGCCATGGCGCACCGTTCCACTGCGTCCCGAGCGGTTCCGGTCACGTCATTGTCATGGCCAGCCTGTAGACAGTTGAGCGTTGCGCCCGGGCTCCAGCACGGGCGCCATTTCTTCCATTACGGCCCTCGCGCCACATGACATCCAAGAAGAGTGCAGCACCCGCGTCGTCCACCCACCCGGGTCGTGCGATGCATTCACTGGCCCGCAAGGAGATCGCTCGCATCGATCGTGCGCTGGCGGGCGAGCACTCGGAAGGGACCCCGGTGCACGAGGCACGAAAGGCGATACGGCGTCTCCGGTCCCTGCTGGGCCTGTGCGAAGCGCGGCTCGACGGAGTGGAGGCTATCGACGGGCGCCTCAGGGCGCTCGGACACAGCCTGTCGGCGCTGCGTGATGCCCAGGTCAGCGTGGACACCGCCGCACGGATGGCGCATCGGCACGGCGCCGATGCCTGGCAACCCGCCGTCGATCGCCTCGAGGCTCGTCGACTGAAGATCGTGGCGGCCGCACTTGCAAAAGACCCCGGCTTCGCGCGTCGGCGGGCGCGGCTGGAAAAAATCGGCGCCGAGATGGGCCGCTGGGACTGGACCGGTATGTCGGAAGCGAGCATCCATCGCGCACTGCGTGCAAGCGAAAAGCGGGTTGCGCGATCGGAAAAGCGCGCGCGCAAGGATCCGGTCGCCGACAACCTGCACCGATGGAGGCGCCGCGTCCGCCGGTTGAGGATGCAGCTGGAAGTGGCCACGCGCGTCCTTGGAGACGCCGCCAGCAGTGCGGGGCGGTCATCCGCCCGCCATAGGGCCAAGGTCATGCATCGACTGACGGACCGGTTGGGGCAGCGCCAGGACCTGGAGGTGCTGTTGGGCCTGGTGAAGCCCATGCGCGACCTGCCCGGGAAGGGCGCGTTGATGGATCAGTTGCGCGACTCGATCCAGGAGCTGCACTCCGCAACGTGATGCCGCGCGGGCCAGTTGCCGCCGCTCAAGGCAGACTGCCCGGGGCCGGGACGTACGGCCCGCATCGCGAACGTCACGGGGATTGTGTCCGCGTCCAACCAGGCACGCGTGCCGGATGCGCGTGTCACTCCACCACGAAGCTCACCCGCATGCACACGCGCCAGTGTTCGATCTGGCCCGAGGGGGACGTGCGCACCTTGATGTCGCTGACCCACGCGCCCTGGATGCCGTGCACGGACTGGGCGATCTTGTTGAGGCCCGCCTGCACGGCGTCCTCGATACCGACCTTGGATTCGCTGGTCACTTCGATGACTTTGGCGACGCTCATGTGCGGTTCTCCTGTTCGTGTTGGCCGGCACGTACTCAACGCGCGGTGTAACCGCCATCGATTACCAGCTCCGATCCGGTGACGAAGCCCGACTCGTCGCTGGCCAGATACACCACGCCCCAGGCGATGTCGTCGGGGTCGCCGACGCGGCCGAGCGGGTGGAGTTGCGCGAGGTCTGCCTTGCCTTTCTCCATGTCCGGCTGGCCGCTGTCGCGCAGGTGCTGCTCGACCATCGGCGTCCAGATGAAGCCGGGGTGGATCGAGTTCACGCGGATGCCGTCGGGCGCGTAGATCATCGCGTCGGTCTTGCTCATCAGCCGCACCGCGCCCTTGGACGCGTGGTAGGGCGGTACGTCGGGCGCGCCGACCAGGCCATAGATCGATGACAGGTTGATGATGCTGCCGCCCCCGGCGCGGCGCAGGTGCGGCAGTGCGTGCTTGGTGCAGAAGAACACGCCCTTGACGTTGATCCGCATCACGCGGTCCCACTCGTCTTCAGTGATCTCGTGCGTGGGCCGGTTGGCCCCGGCGATGCCGGCGTTGTTGACCAGCACGTCGATGCGACCGAAGGCGTCGGCGATTTCACCCATCGCGCTGGCGACCTGCGACTCATCACCGACATCGACGTGCCAGTAGCGCGCCGGCATCGAGCGTCCGGCAAGGTCGGCAGCCAGCGCTTGGCCGGCCGCCTCCTGCAGGTCGAGGATCGCCACGCGCGCGCCCTCGTGCGCCAGCTTCTCGACGCAGGCGCGGCCGATGCCGACGGCGCCGCCGGTGACGATGCAGGTCTTGTGCAGGACGCGGTTCACGGCGGCTCCGGTTCGGTCGCGGGAAGTACGTCAGCCGATGTGCAGGCGGTCGTCGATCGCATGTACGCCGGCGGCCGACCAGACCGCGCGCTCCACGGCCGGCGTTCGTCCCAGTTGTCGACCCCGCCCTCGAGGCGCACCGTGCCGCCTTCGCGGATCTCCACGCGGATGTCGCGGGCTTCCAGCTCGGCGTGGCGCTTGAGTGCGTCCAGGATCTTCTGTTTGACGTCCACCATCTGCGCGGCCGGCTTGAGCGTGATGTCGTTGATGACGCCGACCAGTCCGGTGAGCTTGCGCACTTCCGACTCGGCTGCCGCGCGCTGGTAGTTCCAGTCCACCTGGCCCGACAGCGTGACCCAGCCATCGGCGACGCGGACCTTGACCGCATCGCGCGGTATGGCGCTGCTCCACGCCAGGCTGTTGAGGGCACGCTGTGCGATCTCGTCGTCGTTGGTGCGCGCATCGCCGGGCAGGCGCACCTCGATCTCCTGCGCGATGGCCTTGACGCCCTTCACCCGCCACGCGGCGCGTTCGGCCGCGAGCTTCTGGGTATAGCTGGGCACGTGCCCGCTGAGGGTGACCACGCCGTGCTCGGCGCTGATGCCGATGCCGGCCGACTCGATGCTGGGTTCGAACTCCAGCTCATCCATCACCAGTTGCCTGAGCTCCTTGTCGTTCATGGGACGGTCCTCCGTGGGAGGTTGGGGGAGCGCCCAGTGGCGGCGCTCCGCGGCCATGCGGTATTGACCGGCGTCAAGCCTGCGCGTGTTCAGGCCGCGGTGGCGGGCAGGGCACCGGTGGCGCCCCCAGCAGGTCCACGCGGTCGCGGTACTCGGGCACGCACGTGGGCCAGCCCAGCTCGCGCTCCACGCGCTGGCGCAGGGCGTCGGCGGCATCGGGCTCGCCGTGGGTCAGGTAGACGCCGCGCGGCTGCCGTGGCGCGGAGTCCAGCCATGCGATGAGCTCGTCGGCGTCGGCATGGGCCGAGCCGGTGTCGAGCTGGAACACCTCCGCGCGCACGTCCACGTCCACGCCATACACGCGGATGCGGCGTTCGCCACGCGCCAGCGCGGCGCCGCGCGTGCCACCGGCCTGGTAACCGCAGAGCACGATGGCGTTGCGCAGATCGCCGGCGAAGGCCAGCAAGTGGTGCAGCACGCGCCCGCCGGTCAGCATGCCGCTGGCGGACACGATCACCTTCGCGCCCTTGCGGGTGTTGAGCGCCTTGGACTCCTCCACGCTGGACACGGTGCGCACGCGCGTGTCCATGCGGTCCAGCGCGGCCGCGTCCAGGCGGTGCTCGCCCATGTGGTCGCGGTACAGCGCGGTGACGCGCGCGGCCATCGGGCTGTTGAGGTAGAGCGGCACCGGCGGCAGGTCGCCGTCCTCCACCATTTCGGCGATGACATGCAGCAGCGCCTGCGCGCGACCCACCGCGAACGCCGGGATCACCGCGGTGCCGCCGCGTGCCAGCACCTTGGCCAGGATCGGCTTGAGTTCGGCCCGCAGCGAGCCGGGCAGGTGGCGGCGGTCGCCGTAGGTGGACTCGCAGACGATCCAGTCGCTTTCCGCGGGCGGTTGCGGGGCCATGGCCACCGGGTCGTGCGGGCGGCCGATGTCGCCACTGAAGGTCACGCGCGTGCCGCCGTGCTCCAGCGTCACCGCGGCTGCGCCGAGGATGTGGCCCTGCGCGCGCAGCATCCCCATGAAGCCGGGGGCCGGCGTGAAGTGCGCGCCGAACTCGACCACCTTCAGTCGGCGCAGGGCGCGCGCGGCGTCTTCTTCGGTATACAGCGGCTTGGCCGGGTGGTGCCGCGAGGACCCGATGCGATTGGCGTAGCTGGCTTCCTCCTCCAGCAGGCGCGCCGAGTCCGGCAGCATGATCCCGCACAGGTCGCGCGTGCCGCGGCTGCACCACACCGGGCCTTCGAAGCCATCGGCCACCAGGCGCGGCAGGTAGCCGGCGTGGTCCAGGTGCGCGTGCGTCAGCACCACGGCGTCGATGCTGGCCGGTTCGATGGGGAAGGGCGCCCAGTTCTTCAGCCGCAGCGGCTTGTACCCCTGGAACAGCCCGCAATCGACCAGCACGCGGCTCTGCGGCGTTTCCAGCAGGTAGCGCGAGCCGGTCACCGTGCCGGCGGCGCCGAGGAAGGTAAGGGCGAACCCGCTCTGGGCGCCGGCGCCGCTCATCGCGCGCAGCCTGCGTGCATGGGGCGGTGGACCAGCGACGGCGGGGGATGCAGGGTCATGGATGGCGCCTCCGGTGCGGGTTTGATCCATCAGGCGCCTTCGCGGTCGCGTGCGCCTTGATCGTGATCAAACCCCGCTGTTCCAACGCCGTGCCGGACGCCACTCGGACATTACGGAAGAGTGACGAAGGCGTCGTCGGCTTTTTACCGAATCGGGTGTTGCGCCAGATGGCACAGCCGGGGTTCAGGAAAAACGCCTGTTTGGCGGGTTCGCTGCACGGTATGCCCACCCGCATCTGCCTAGTCTGGACCGCCTTCCCCCGCACACGTGCAAGGCCGAGGCATGACGCCACCGCTCGCTCCCCACGCCCGACGACATACCCACGACGACCCGCGCACCGACACTTCCCCCGACCGCAGCGCGGCGTTCCTGACACACATCGAAAACCCCGACTTCCCCTGCGTCGGCTCCAAGGCCGCGCTGGCGCAGGACGCCATCCGCACGCTGGAGCTGGACGCGCTCGGCCAGCGCAGCAATGACGCGCCGCTGCTGGACGGGCTGGCGAAGTTCGCGAGGCACCTCGCCGCGCAGCCGGAGGACTCCAAGGTCGTGCATTCGTTCGTGGCCATCTTCGACGGCCCCACCGACACCGACGAGATGCGCTTCGAAGCGCTGCTGTGGTCGCAACTGCAGCGACTGCACCTGCTGGACGTGCGTCGCGGCAACACGTGGGCCGATGGCGTCAGCCGGAACCCCGACAGCCCGAAGTTCAGCCTGAGTCTGGCTGGGCACCCATTCTTCGTGATCGGCCTGCACCCGGGCGCCTCGCGCATCGCGCGGCGCTTCGCGTGGCCGGCGATGGTGTTCAACTCGCACGTGCAGTTCGACCGCCTGCGCGAGGACGGCCGCTACGAAAAGATGCAGAAGGCCACCCGCGCGCGCGACCTCGCGCTGCAGGGCTCGATCAACCCCAACCTCGCCGACTTCGGCACCGCGCCAGAGACGCGCCAGTACAGCGGGCGCAAGGTCGAGGCCGGCTGGAAGTGCCCGTTCCACCTCGTCACCGCACAGCCAAACAACAAGCAAGGAGCCCCGCGTGACTGAGGCCGCCGCCCACGACTGCACCCGCATTTCCCCGTGTTCGGCCCAGGCCATCGAACTGGACGAAGGCGACGAGCTGATCGTCATCGACCCGCAGGGCCAGCAGGTCAGCGACCTGGTCGCCTACAACCGCGACGACCTCGACGAGTACCTGTCCTCGGGCCGCTCCATCGACTACGCCTCCAAGCTGTGGCTGACCACCGGTGACCTGCTGTACTCCAACCGCAGCCGCGTGATGTTCGACATCGTCGAGGACACCTGCGGGCGGCACGACTTCACCCTGACGCCGTGCTCGAAGGACACGTTCTCGATCATCTACGGCGAGACGGAAGGCCGGCCCGGCTGCGAGGGCAACCTGGCGATGGCGCTGGCGCCGTACGGCATCGGCGTGGACCGCGTGCCGATCGCGTTCAATGTCTTCATGAACGTGTCGGTGGACGGCGACACCGGCCGCATCGCGGTATTGCCGCCCAGGAGCAAGCCCGGCGACCACATCCGCCTTCGTGCACGCATGCCGCTGGTGGTGGCGATGACGGCATGCTCGGCCGGGCAGTCGAACAACTTCCAGTACAAGCCGATCGACTACCGGGTGGTGCGCAAGGGCGGGTGATGCAACCACGCGTTCGCGAAAAAGCCACACGTTCCTCCCGCTCTCACAGTTCCCGTCATTCCCGCGAAGGCGGGACTCCATGGACTTTGATGCGCAAGGACCAATCGCCGCTTCCACAGGAAGAACACAAGAACTACGTCCCTGGATTCCCGCCTTCGCGGGAATGACGGCTGGGGGGACTTGGCGGGAGTGGCAGGCGCCCTGAACCGGGCGCGGCGACGGCCGGCATCAGGCCGCCGCCACCGCGACATCGGGGTGAACCCGCCGCTGCCACGCCTTGTAAGCCTCCATCACCGCCAGCGGCACCAGCGCCGCCGCCGACAGCGACAACCCGGTCGCCAGCGATACGCCATCCAGCCCCAGTACCGCACGCAGCGGCGGAATCGCCAGTACCAGCACCTGCAGCGCCTGCGTGCCGAGAATGGCGGCCACCAGCAGGCGGTTGTCGCGCAGCGGTATACGGAACACGGATCGCCGCTCGGAGCGGCAGTTGAGGCAGTGCGCGTTCTCGCACCAGACCAGCAGCCACAGCACCAGGCCCTGCGCGGCGGCGTGGGCGATGCCCTGGTCCAGCGCCCACGCATACAAGCCGAACGAGAGCGTCGCCATCGTCGCGCCGCCCAGCAGGACCTGCTCGATCATCGCGCGGTCGAAGATGGGCGCGTTGGCCGCGCGCGGCGGTTGCGCGAGTACGTCCGGCTCGCCTTTCTCGAAGGCGAGTGCGACGTCCTGCATGCCGTTGGTCACCAGGTTGAGCCACAGCAGTTGTACCGCCGTCAGTGGCGGCGGCAGGCCGGTGAGGGTGGCGCCCAGCATCAGCATGATCTCGGCCGCCCCGGTGGAGATCACCAGCGCGATGACCTTGCGCAGGTTGCCGTAGGCGGTGCGGCCTTCCTCCACGCCGGCGACGATCGAGGCGAAGTTGTCGTCCGTCAGCACCAGGTCGGCGGCGTCGCGCGCGACGTCGGTGCCGCCGCGGCCCATCGCCACGCCGATGTCGGCCGCGTGCAGCGCCGGCGCGTCGTTGACACCATCGCCGGTCACCGCCACGACGTGGCCCGCCGATTGCAGCGCTTGCACGATCGCCTGCTTCTGCATCGGCTCGGTGCGCGCGAACACGTCCACGTCCGCCCACTGCGCCATCTCCCGCCCGCCGCGGGATCCGGCCTGCCACTGCGACCCGGTGACGACATGCGGGGGGCCGCCAGCCGGACTCCGCGGCCCCAGGCCCAGCGCCGTCGCGATCGCCTGCGCGGTGCGCGGGTGGTCGCCGGTCACCATCACCACCCGGATCCCGGCGTTGCGCGCACGGCGCACCGCGTCGCGCGCCTCCGGGCGCAGCGGGTCGATCAGCCCGGCCAGGCCGTCCAGCCGCAGCCCCTGCAGCGAAGCTTCGCCGACTTCGACCACCGGACCACTGCCCACCGCCAGCACGCGGTAGCCGGCGGCGGTCATGGCGTCGAGTGCGTCGGCAACGTCGCCGGGCACGCCGGTACAGCGCGGGAGGATTGCCTCCGGCGCACCCTTGGCGAAGGCATGGAGGCCGTCGGGCAGCTGCCGGAACGTGGCCGCCAGCCGTAACTCGGGCTCGAACGGAATCCGCGCTACCACCGCGCCGTCGGCCAGCGCCGGCCCGTCCACGCCCACGTCGAGCGCGGCATCGATAAAGGCCAGGTCCACCGCGTCGCCGGTGATGCCGGACTCGCCGCGCGTTGCGGGCTCGCTGGCGCGGCAGCCGGCGTCCAGCAGCGGGCGTGCGCGCGGGTCGCTGGCGGGCAGGGCGCCCGTGCCCGGCCGCCACACCTGTTCCAGAGTCAGCCGGTTGAGCGTGAGCGTGCCGGTCTTGTCGGTGGCGATCAGCGTGCATGCGCCCAGGCCTTCGACGGCGGGGAGGTGGCGCACCAGCACGTTGCGCCGGGCCATGCGGTGGGTGGCGATGGACAGCGCCACGGTCATCGCCACCGGAAGGCCTTCGGGGATCGCCGATACCGCCAGCGCAACGGCCAGCAGGAATACCTGCCCGGCGTCGACCCCGCGCCCCAGCTCGATGGCGACCAGCAGCGCGATCATCACCAGCGCCAGCGCACCCACCTGTCGCGTGAAGCGCGCCATCCGCCGCACCAGCGGCGGCGGCGTGGGTGGCGTCTCGAGCGCGGCGGCCATGCGGCCCATGCGCGTGTGCCGCCCGGTGGCGGTGACCACGCCGCGCACGCGCCCCACCTGCACGCTGGTGGCGGCGTGCAGCATGGTGGCGCGGTCACCCAGTGGCGCATCGACCGCCACCGCAACGCCGGCATGCTTGCGCACCGCCGCGGCCTCGCCGGTCAGCAGGCTTTCGTCCACCAGCAGGTGCTCGGCGTGCAGCAGGCGGATGTCGGCCGGCACGCGCTGCCCGCTTTCCAGCTCGACCACGTCGCCGGGCACCAGCGCCTCGGCGGGCAGCGCGGTGCGCCGCCCATCGCGCCACGCAACGGCCTGTCCGCCCAGCAGCGCCAGCAACGCGCGCGAGTGCACTTCCGCCTTCCACTCCTGAACGCTGCCGATGGTCGCGTTGAGGGCCAGCACCACCAGGATGAAACCCGCGTCCAGCCCCCTGCCCAGCGCGAACGACACCGCCGCGGCCGCCAGCAGCAGGTAGATGAAAGGGCTGCGGAATTGCCCGATCACCACGCCCGCCAGCGAGCGTCGTCGCGGTGGCGGCAGGCGGTTGGGGCCGTACCGCTGCAGCCGGCGTTCGGCTTCAGCCGCGTCCAGCCCGGCCTCGCGCGCACCCAGGATCCGCAGCACCTCGGCTGTCGGCAGCGCATGCGCCTGCAGGCCGTCGTCAGGCGCGGTGCGGGCCGGCGGGGCTGGACGCATCGCGCGCCTACAGCCCCGACGGCCAGGTGTCGGGCAGTTCCGGGTGCTGCCAGTGGTGGCCGATGTCGAACGGCTCCAGCGCCGTGGTTTCGTCCAGATGGAACGTCACGTCAAACTGCCGCGACAGCCGCGCGTCGAAGTAGTGGCTCTGTCGCTCGGTCTCCGGCCGGTACACCACGCCGATCGCGCGCTCGGGCAGGGCAGGGGCCAACGACTCGCGCACGTCGGGGTGCTGCAGGTCCAGGTAGAAGCGGTCGCGACGCGAGGCGTGCATCAGGTGCTCGACGCTGCCGGCGGGGGCGGGGCGCACCCAGCGGCGCTCGGCCGGCTCGTCCCAGTCGCGCGCCGCCGTCACGTGGCCGGTATAGGTGGTGAAGCCGACCAGTAGCGCGCTATCGGCACCGGCCTGCTCGCGCACCAGCTGGCCGACGTTCCACTCCCCGCGCTCGCCCATGGCCGTGGCGCGCGCGTCCCCGAGGTGCGAGTTGTGCGCCCACACCACGATCCGACCGGCGCGGCCCTGGCGGTGCAGGTGCTTTCGCAGGGCGAACAGCGTCTCGACCATGTGCGCGTCGCGCAGGTTCCAGGTGTGCACGTGGCCGGCAAACATCTCGCGGTAGTAGCGCTCGGCATTGAGCACGACGTGTGCATTGCGCTCGGCATGGAACAGCGCCTCGGCAGCCTCGCGCCCGTCGGCGTCGAGGTACTGCGGCGCGCGCGACAGCAGACCCACAAGCATGGCGACAGCACCTTCGCGGCAGTCCGGGCGCAGGCCGCGAGCGCTTTCCCATGCATAGTCCTGCGGGCGCTCGACGTGGTCCAGGCACGCGTACACGTGCCGCGCCAGCCGCGCCTGCTCCGGGTCGACGTCCTCCAGATAGCCGATCACGGCCTCGGCCGAGCGGTACAGGCTGTAGACGTCCATCCCGTAGAAGCCCACGCGCTCCACAACAGACCGCGCCGCGTTGTGCCCGTGCAGCCAGTCGATGAACTCGCGCACCCGCGTGTTGCGCCACATCCAGGTCGGGAAGCGCTGGAAATCCCCGAACGCCTCGTCCAGCGTGTCGGCCGACTGGCCCCGCACGTACGCATCCAGCCGCAGCGTGTCGGGCCAGTCGCCTTCCACCGCCACCGCGTCGAAGTCCAACTCCACCAGCAGCCGCTGCGTGATGGCCGCCCGCAGCGCATAGAACTCGTCGGTGCCGTGGCTGGCCTCGCCCAGGAGGACGAAGCTGCGGCCACGCGCGCGCTCGATCAGCGCGTCAAAGTCGTGCGGCGACTCGTCCAGCACCCGGGCGGCGTCATGGATACGTTGCTCGGCGGTAGCGGCGGTGCGGTGCATGGGGGCCTCCGTGCCTGCTGGAAACGTCGCCCATGCTGCCGCGCGGACGGCCTGGCGGTTTGATGCAGGTCAATCCACGGATTCGGCGGTGCCCGGCGATGCGCGGGCGACACCCGAGGCGTCGTTGCCGATGCGCCGCGGCGTCCCTGTTAATGGAATATTTCACGCCATGTTTCTAACGGCGCGCGTAGTTTACGGGTCGTGACTATCAATCATTGAATCGGAGTGTGTGATGCTCAAGTTTCTAGGTAAAACCACGGGGATTATCTTTCTCATCGGCCTGCTGGTGGTTGTCGGGTTGTTGATGTTGATTTTCTGATTCGCGTGTGGTCGATGCCGGTCCAAGGCCGGCTTTCTAATGATCACCGCGGTCCGGGGTACCCGAAACTCGGGCTCGCAGTTGGGATATACGCGTAAATAACAGGAGAACACCATGGACAAGAATCGAATTGAAGGCACCAAGCATCAGGTCAGCGGCTCGGTGAAGGAAACGGTTGGTAAAGCCACCGGCGACCGCTCGCAACAGGTCGAAGGCAATCTGCAGAAGAACGCAGGCAAGGTGCAGCGCGAGGTCGGCAAGGCGGCCGACGATGTCCGCGACGCACGCGACGACTGACCCGCCCTTGATCCAACACGCGTGACGCGCCTAGCGTGACGCGCCAAGCACAAGTAAGAGCGCCCGGCTCGTCCCCTTGTTGGGGGACAGTCGGGCGTTTTGCTGTCGGCGGTCGAGGGCGAATGCTGCACCGCGTTTGATGCAGGTCAATCCGCGGGGGCGCGGGTGGGTGCAGGCTCCCCGCAGGCACGCCGTGGAGGGCATCGCAATGGAAGCCGGACTGCCGTTCGCCGACCGCATCGAAGCCGCCAGCCGGCTGGTGTGGGCGCTGCAGGGTTACAAGGGCACGCGGCCGCTGGTACTGGCCATCCCGCGCGGCGCCGTGCCGATGGGCCGGCTGATCGCCGACGCGCTGGACGGCGAGCTGGACGTGGTGCTGGTGCGCAAGCTGGGCTCGCCCGACAACCCGGAGTTCGCCATCGGCGCCGTCGACGAGGACGGCCACGTCATGCTGGACGACGAAGCCGCCCGCTGGTCCGGCGCGAGCCCGGCCTACGTGCGCATGGAAGCCGACCGCCAGTGGGAGCTCATCCGCGAGCGTCGGCAGGCCTGGTGCGGCGGGCAGCGCGGCATCGACCCCACCGGCCGCACCGTCATCGTGGTCGACGATGGCCTGGCCACCGGCGCCACCATGCTGTCGGCGCTGCGGTCGCTGCGCGCCCACAAACCCGCGCGGCTGGTGTGCGCCGTGCCGGTGGGCTCCCGCGAGGCCCTGCGCGCCGTGCAGGCGCTGTGCGACGAGGTGGTGTGCCTGCATGCGCCGCGGCCGTTCGGCGCGGTGGGGATGTACTACCGCCTGTTCAACAACGTGCCCGACAGCGAGGTGCTGCACGCACTCAAGCGCAGCGGCCCCGTCCTCGCGCCCGTGACGCCACCGGCGTACCCGGTGCATGTCGATGCCGGAGACGCGCGGCTTGACGGCGAGCTGGTCGCCCCAACGGCACCACGCGGGCTGGTGGTGTTCGCCCATGGCAGCGGCAGCAGCCGCCACAGCCCGCGCAACCAGTACGTCGCCCACGCCCTGCAGCGGCGCGGCTACGCCACGCTGCTGTTCGACCTGCTCACCCCCGCCGAGGACCGCGACCCGCGCGTGCGCTTCGACATCCCGCTGCTGACCCGGCGCCTGCAGGCGGCCGTCGACTGGGCGTGGCTGGAAGCCGGCGGCACCCAGCCGATGGCCCTGTTCGGCGCCAGCACCGGCGCCGCCGCCGCGCTGGGCGTGGCCGCGGCCCGGCCCGACATCATCAAGGCGGTCATCTCACGCGGAGGCCGCCCCGACCTGGCCGGCCCGCAGACCCTGTCGCAAGTGCAGAGTCCCGTCCTGCTGATCGTCGGCGGCGCCGACACCGACGTGCTCCGCTTGAACCAGGCCGCCCGCCAGTACCTGCGCGGCCTCAGCGAACTGGCGTTGGTGCCCGGCGCGACGCATCTGTTCGAGGAGGCCGGAGCGTTGGAGGAGGTGGCGGTGAGGGCGGGGGAGTGGTTGGATCGGGTGCTGGGGGAGGGGGCGCTGGGCCAGGTGGCGCGATTGGCTTGAAGCGATCGCCCTCCAGCAGCCGCTCGGAACACGGTGGCCGGGATTCTTTCGATAGCACGGCGTGGGTGCCGTGATAAACGTGGCACTTCAGGATCGCTGCATTTGCGGAGAGCGCGTTGGCGATTCAGTGAGCAAGGGGCGGAAAGCTGCTGTTTATTGGCCGTGATGCGGACCTCACCGTCGTCGCGCCATTGGCCCCTGATACCACCCCGTTCGTGGGGTCTATTTCGCGCGGCAAATAGAAACCCGAGGCCCACATGGCAACGACACTCCTTTTCATCCTAAATGATGGCGCCTACGGCTCAGAGAAGACCTACAACGCGCTCCGCCTTGCGATGGCGCTGCAGAAGGATCAGCCTGAAGTCGAGGTGCGCATGTTCCTAATGGCAGACGCGGTTACGGCAGCTCTGTCTTCGCAGAACACGCCGCAGGGTTACTACAACATCGAGAGGATGCTTACCTCGGTCATCAACAAGGCCGGTCGTGTCAGGCTTTGTGGCACTTGTTGCGAGGCTCGTGGCATCAAATCATTGTCGCTCCTCGAGGGTGCCGAAGTGAGCACAATGAGCCAGTTGGCGCAGTGGACCGTCGAGTCAGACAAGGTGTTGGTCTTTTAGGCCCTCTCACTGACCTCGACGACAGCAATGGCCCAGAAATCCGGTCAAGCGGAACCCGCTGCGCCGCTTCGCTCGCTGTATTGTTGGCGTTGATACGTCGGCTCCCGATCAGCAGGTTGCGCGTCGGCTCGGTTCAGGCGTTAGCCAATGGGAACAACGCTAGGCGGCATAACTTCGACGATGAGCATCAGAGCGTTCTCACCATCCGATTTGCCAGCCGTGCTGAAGATCTACGCTTGCTCAAAGCTGGATGAACTCGCACGAGAGCCTCACGTTCCCGCCCTAATCCCGCTCGAGCTTGATGAGCAGCGATACGCCACGTTCAAGCGCTCAACGGTGCATGTATATGGCGGCACTGAGCTTCTCGGCTACTCGGCACGCTGCGGCAACGAGATAACGGGCCTGTTCGTCCATCCGTCCGGGCGCGGCCAAGGTATCGGGCGGAGACTTTTGGAGCACCTGCTTGCAGATTTCTCTGGCCCCAGTCATCTCCACGTAGCAGCATCAAACAAGGTCGCCATCTCGCTTTATAGGCAGTATGGCTTCGAGGTCTTTGAGACATATATGGCCAGCTACAATGGTCAGCCTGTCCTCGCTGCCACGATGCATCAATCCACGAGCGGCACAGGGGGTCAGGCGCACTTCCGATTTTTTTGATGAATGACAGAGGGAGTGGACGCTCCAATTGGACCGCCCTTTGTAGATTCCTGCTATCGCTTAATTGAGGTGCTAGCTCGAATTGGAGGATGTCGTGACGACCGCTTGGACAACTCTGTGCCTCGCATTGCTCCTCCCGTCCCTCGCGGTTGCGGGGGAGCACCGGGAGGTCCTGCACGCGGCTCTGAAGAAGGTCGAATCGATCGAAGGTCCCTTTGACACCATTGTGCTGTCACCAGACCTTTCGCCGGAGCTGCGCCAGGCAGCCTGGCAATTGCGCACCACGGTCGAGCAATCCACGCTTGCTCCCTCTGTGGATGAGCAGCTACCAGATACCTACTTTCGGCTCGGCCGCGTCGACATTCAGGGCGACGTTGCAACTGTGTCGGGTGACGTAGGTGCGGTACTGCGCCCTGATCCCAGCAACCTGTTTGGCTGCGGCGTCGGATACGTCATCGGCCTCAAGCGGAGTTCGCAAGGCACTTGGGTGCCACAAGACGTGTCTTCCCTTGCCTGTTAGTCCGTTCGATGGGGCCTAACCTTTCAGAATGACCAGTCTCAGCACGACCCTTCGAACGCGATTAGGGCTCGCCGACCCTGTTCCGGTCGACTTCCGGCGGGGCGACATCGAAGTGTTCGACGGATTCGAGCGGCAACGGATCGAGTACCGCGGGCTCGAAGGTGACTCCATTCCGGCTTTCCTGTTCACGCCGACGGGTCGCAGTACGCGCGGTGGAGTGGTGGTCTTCCATCAGCACAATGGTGAATTCCACTTCGGCAAGAGCGAGGTGGCCGGCGATGTGGGCGATGCATTCCAGGCCTTCGGGCCGGCGCTCGCTCGCAGGGGCCTCGCCGTCCTGGCCCCTGACGCCATCACGTTCGAGGATCGGCGAGCAGGGGTGCAGGGGGTCGAGCCGGACTACTACGATTGGCTCCAGCACTACAACGCCATGAGCTATCGGCTGCTGGACGGCGACTTGCTGATGAGGAAGTGCCTGGATGATGCCCAACGTGCCCTGAGCGTTCTGCTCCAGGCCTCCGGGGTAGACGAGAGGCTCGTGGGCGTGGCCGGCCACTCGTACGGCGGCTATACGGCGCTCTACCACGCGGCGGTCGATGCACGATGCAGGTTCGCATGCGTCAGCGGTGCGGTATGCAGTTTCGGGACGCGCCGCCGGGAAGGCACCGGGGTCACGCTGTTTGAGGCCGTGCCCGGGCTCGCTCGCGAAATGGACACGCACGATGTTCTTTCAGCCATCGGACCTCGGCCGACACTGGTTGTGTCGGGTACCGGGGACAAGTACTCGCGCGACGCCGACGAGGTCGTGGCCAAGGTCGGGGGCGATTTCATCACCGAGCTTCGCATCGACCGCGGACACGCACTCGATCAAGAGAGGTTCGATGCGATCGTCGAATGGCTCGTCGACCGTGTATCTCACTGACCACATCAGGGTCAGGTTCACTTCTTTAGTTCGCTCACTTGCCAATTCAAATCTGCGGGCACGATCGATGCCTGTTTGCAGGCTGAAATCTTCTTCCGGATGAAAATCTCCATACGACCTGAGGCAGCCGGGGACGCCGCTGCCATTGAAGCCGTCACGCTGGCGGCTTTCCGCAACGCACCGCACACCAACCACACTGAGCAGTTCATTGTCGCGGCGCTGCGGGAGGCGGGCGTACTGACGGTATCGCTGGTGGCGGTCGATGGTTACGCGGTGATCGGGCATGTGGCGTTCTCGCCGGTGACCGTGTCGGACAACGCCCAAGGGTGGTTTGGGCTGGGGCCGGTGTCCGTGTTGCCGGACTCGCAAGGCAAGCGCATCGGGACACAGCTGATCGAGCACGGGCTTGGGCTGCTGCGCAAGCGCGGGGCATCCGGGGTCGTGGTCCTGGGCGATCCGCGCTATTACGCGCGGTTCGGGTTCCGCGCCGAGCCGTCGTTGGTTCTGCCGGACGTGCCGCCCTTGTACTTCCAGGCGCTGTCTTTCAGCGGCGGGCTGCCGAGCGGTACGGTTGCCTACCATCCGGCGTTCGGCTCGACGGCGTGATACGGACTCAACACGAACGGCTTAGGCCCACTGCACTTGCAGCCCAGGAGTCGCGCGTGAGCCCAGGAGCACGTGTCGGAGTGGACTTTCCCGCAAACTGTGGAAAGAGCGGTTCCCACCCCTGTTTGAGTTGAGCGTCACACCGTACAAAGGTCAGGCGTAGAGACGCGGATCCAACCATATGCAGACAGTTACCATTCCCCCTTCGCACGCATCATTTCTCGAGCGCGCTCTGCCGCGCCTGCAGGCTGACCCACGTATCGTCGGTGTAGCCGCTGCGGGCTCGTTCGCCAGTGGAAACATGGACGAGTTCAGCGACCTGGATCTGGTCGTTGCGGTGGAACCTGGCACCGTGGCCGCCGTCATGGCCGAGCGTCATCGTCTGGCAGCCCAGCTGGGTCCACTGGTCGCGGCATTCACCGGCGAGCATGTCGGCGAACCACGCGTACTGATCTGCATGTACGAGGGCGAAGAGGGCGGCGCGCCGCTCCATGTCGATCTCAAGTTCGTTTCGCTGCCAGACGCCGCCGCCCGTGTGGACGAGCCGATGGTGCTCTGGGAACGTGAGGCGCGGTTGAGCCGCGTTCTAAGGACGGATGAGGCACGTTACCCGGCCCCGGACCTGGCCTGGATCGAGGACCGCTTCTGGGTGTGGGTCCATTACGCGACGCTCAAGATCGGTCGGGGTGAGCTGTTCGAGGCGGTGGATTTTCTTGCTTTCCTGCGCGGCCAGGTACTGGGTCCTCTTGCGTTGGTGGAAGCAGGCGCGCAGCCGGCGGGTGTGCGTCGCGTGGAGACCGCTGCTCCGTCTCGTGCCTTGCAGCTTCAAGCGACGGTTGCCGCGTACGATCGACAGTCGTGCATCCATTGCCTCTACGCGGCGGTCGATCTCTACCGCTCGCTTCGACACGCAGTAGGAAGTGATCACGTGGTGGCGAATGAAGCCGCGGAAAGCACGGCGATGGCGTACTTGGCAGACATCGCTGCGCGCTGACTGGAACGTGGCCAGATACGTCCGATGCTTCGCGCCAGAAGGCCCGTCGTCCGAGCCGGACCCGCTTCGCGGCTCGGCCCAACCCAGTTGTCAGGTATTCCATCCATGCTCTTCGCAAGCCCCGTCACGACGTTCTTGCTGGCCATGGCGCCTGGTGTGCTGCTTCTGGCCGTGGGGCTCCTGCCCGTTATCCGAAAGAGAGTGCACGGGGTGATCCCGGCAACAGCGTTGGCCATGGGGCTCGCGCTTCTTGTGCTCCAGCTCTTCGTCGCTGGAGTCGTCAGCCTCGATGTCCTGGATGGTCTTGCCGATTCGATGCTGATGATTGTCGGGTTGCCGCTCGCAACCTTCCTGGTCTCGCTGGGTTTCCTGTCCCATCGAAGCGGGCTGTCGCTTCCGATTGCTGCCGCAAGCGGAGTCATTGGCGTTATCGGGCTTTGGTATCTGGGGGGCTTTGTTGTCATCAACACTGCGTGCGGCATCAGTCGTAACGGGGGGTGTTAGTCCAGATGCAGCATCGGGGTCAGGTTCACTTTTCCGGCAGCAGGGCCAAGGCCAGGTCTGAACCAGCGGCTCATCGCGAGCCTGGCCTGGACGTCAGAATCGACGCCCACCATCCGTTCGAGCTGGAGCTCTCCCATGACCGACCGCCTTGCCTCCTGCACCTGTGGAAAGCTCACTGCCCGCACGCGCGGCGAGCCGATCCGGATTTCCGTCTGCCATTGCCTGGCGTGCCAGCGGCGCACGGGTAGCGTGTTCGCGGCGCAGGCGCGGTTCCCGCTGGCTGCGGTGACCCTTGACGGCCCCAGCCGCGAATTCGCACGCACCGGTGACGAAGGCACCACGGCGCGGTTCCACTTCTGCCCGGACTGCGGCGACACGGTGTACTACCTGATGGACGCGGTGCCCGATGCGGTGGCGATCCCGGTGGGGGTCTTTGCCGACCCGACGTTCCCGCCGCCGCGGGTCGAGGTGTACGAGTCGCGGCAGCACCCGTGGGTGCGGCTGCTGGGTGATATGGAGCGATACGACTGAGCGGCCGCCGCGCCGGCGCCTGACGACGCGGCGCTGGTTATCTCTTTGGCGGGTGATGTGCTGGCCACATGACCGAAGCAGCTCTGGCGTCGCGTCTTCCAGGGTGATGCACCGTTGAAGCACGAGGAGGTCACATGCGCGCCCCCACCGTCGGCATCGCCATGCTTTGCGTGCTGCTGGCCTTTCTCGCTGGCGCCAGCTACGGGGCGGGCCAAGCGAGGTCGAAGGTCACCAACCTGCTGCACGAATCGTTGAGCGAGCGGTTCACGCCCGGGCGCGAGGTCCTCGTGGACCTGGTCGAGATTCCACCCGACAGTCGACTGGATGCGCACTGGCATCCGGGCGAGGAGTTCCACTACTACCTCGAAGGCGATCCGGAAATCAGCATCGAAGGGCGGGGCACCACGCGCCCGGCACTGGGTACCGTCGGTCACGTGCCGTTCGAGACATTGCACCGCGCCGCGGCGGGCAAGGCCGGCGCCCGCATCCTGGTGTTCCGCGTGCATACCAGGGGAAAGCCCTGGCGCTACCTGGAGAACGAACAGCGCGACGGCCACGACGCGGTGCGGAAGTAGCCGCGGCCGGTAGGCGCTCCGGCGACGAATCCGTTGCATATCGCATTCATCGCGCCCAGCCGCCCGGCGGTGGATACCTTCCATATGGCGGCGCTGGCCGCGGCCGGCCGGAACCATGGTGGGCCGGGTATACGGCCGCCGCGCTGGTCGCCAGCCTGTGGCACGTGCGGCGGTATTGAAGCCGCTGTGATATCCGTGGGCTCCGTCCGAATCATGTGGGTGAAGGGCGCAACGGCGCCGCCACCGGACGGGACATGGAGATTGCCGCCCCCATGAAGGACGCCGCATCACGCGCGGAATTTGCCGACCTGCTGCAGCGCCACCGCGGCCTGGTGTTCAAGGTCGCCCACAGCTACAGCCGCGATGCGGACGACCGCGCCGACCTGGCGCAGGAGATCGCCGCGCAACTGTGGCGCGCGTGGCCGTCGTACGACCCGGTACGGCCGCTGGC
The DNA here is from genome assembly GCA_001830245.1 of Lysobacterales bacterium RIFOXYA1_FULL_69_10. Classification (GTDB taxonomy): domain Bacteria; phylum Pseudomonadota; class Gammaproteobacteria; order Xanthomonadales; family Xanthomonadaceae; genus Lysobacter_C. Next base: position 54,084 of record MIDV01000057.1, read on the forward strand.
GACGTGGATGTACCGGATCGCGCTGAACGTGGCGATCTCGCACCTGCGAGGCCGCAGCCGGCACGACGCCCACCACGTGCCGCTGGACGAAGACCACCACGCCGTCGAAAGCGGGCAGGGCGCGGAGGACGGGTTGCCGCTGCGGGCGCTGCAGCGGCTGATCGCCGGGTTCGACCCGCTCAACCGCGCGTTGTTGCTGCTGTACCTGGACGCGCGCAGCCACCGTGAGATCGCCGAGATCCTCGGACTGACCGAAACCAACGTCGCCACCCGCATCGGCCGCCTGAAGCAGCGGCTGCGGGAGCGCCTGTGCCCGGAGGAGGGCTGACATGACCGCCGAACTCGAACTCGAACTGGACGACCTGCGCCGCAGCTGGCAGGCACTGGAACGCAAGCTGGAGGCCCAGCACGCGCTCAACCTGGAACTGGCCACGGAAACCCGCGTCGACAAGGCCAAGGCCCGGCTGCGACCGGTTCTGATCGGGCAGGCGCTGCAGGCCGCCGTCGGTATCGCCTGCACCGTGTTCTTCGCCCGCTTCTGGCTGGCGCACCTGGACGAACCCGCCGCGCTGGTGTCGGGCCTGCTGATGCACGCCTGGAGCGTGGCGCTGGTGGTGTCGGCCGTCACCGAACTGCTGCTGGTGGTGCGCATCAACTACGCCCAGCCGGTGCTGGTCATCCAGAAATACCTGGGGGTGCTGCAGTACTGGCGTACGCGCATGGCGCCGCTGCTGGGGCTGGCGTTCTGGGTGCTGTGGCTGCCGCTGGTGGAGGTGCTGCTGAAGTACTTCACCGGGGCCGACATTGCCGGGTGGTTCCTGTGGGCCAACGTGGCCGTCGGCGTGGTCGGGCTGGCCGGCACGCTGTGGGGCTTCCGCCAGCTGCGCCGCCGCGGCCACCGCTTCGCCGACGCCATCGATGCCGACAACGCCGGCTGCGGGGTGCGTAGTGCGCAGGCGTTGCTGGCGGATATCCGGCGGTTCGAGGCGGAGTAGGCTGGCTACAGATCCCCTGCATCGTCAACGGCTTGCGTGTGCTCATTGGATGCTCAGACGTTGCTCATGCCACTCACAACGGCGCCGGCTAGCGTGAGGGCTTCATCCAACGGGGCAGGCAACGATGGCGACGGATCCGATGACGGGCGGCGGCAGCGGCGGCGGAACGGGGCGCAGGCGCAACCGCCTGAGGTGGGCGATCTGGGGCACGGCGGCGGGGTTGCTGATGGTGCCGGCGGTGGCCATGCAGCTCGGCGCCGAGGGCTGGGACTGGAACGCGTTCGACTTCGTGGTGATGGGCGCGTTGCTGGCTGCCGCCTCCGGCACGTACGAGCTGGCGGCGTGGATGTCGGGCAACCGGGCCTACCGCGCGGGTGTGGGCGTGGCGGTGGTGGCGGCGTTCCTGATGGCGTGGGTGAGCCTGGCGGTCGGCATCATCGGTCCCGAGGACAACCCGCTGAACCTGATGTACGTCGGCGTCTACGCGGTCGGCTTCATCGGCGCGCTGCTGGCGCGATACCGGCCGCGCGGCATGGTGCGCACGTTGCTGGCCACCGCCGCCGTCCAGGCGCTGATCGCGGTGGTGGCGATGGTGTCCGCCCTCACCGGCGGCTATGGGTGGATCGAAGTGCTGCGGCAGTTGGTGCTCAACGGATTCTTCGTCGCGATGTGGCTGGTGTCGGCGCTGCTGTTCCATCGGGCGGCGCGCAATGATGCGTGACACCGCCGGGCCGCGGGGTCGGCGGGGTAGGATGCCGGCGATCCCGGACCCGGCCCTGATGCATCCGTGAGCGCCACCCCCGATACCGCCGCCGCGCCGAGCACTGCCACGCGCTTTGCGTTTGCGGATTTCGTCCTCGACACGGCCAACCGCACGCTGGTGCACGACGGCGCGCCCGTCGCGCTCAATGCCCGGTACTTCGACGCGCTGGTGCTGCTGGTGCGCGAGCACGGGCAACTGGTCGGCAAGCAGCGCTTCTTCGATGAGGTGTGGGCGCGTAGCGTAGTGACCGACGCCGCGCTCACCCAGTGCATCAAGGAGATCCGCCGCCAGCTGGGCGACGACGCCGGCAATCCGCGCTTCATCCGCACGGTGGCCGGGCATGGCTACGTGTTCATCGCGCCGGTGCAGTCGGACGTGGCGGCCGTCGCAACGGCGCTGGCCACGCCAGCAGCGGTCACTCCGGCAACGCCGTCCACGCCTGTCATGCGCGGGGGCGACGCGCGCCCTGCGCTGGCGCGCGTGCTTATCGACGGCGCCGCCGCCACGGCTGGCGGTGCCGCGGCCGGGGTGATCGGCGGCTTGCTGTACGGATCGGCGCTGGCGGTCGCGCCGCAATCGCAGGCGTTGGGCACGCTGTCGGTGTTGATGGTGCTCATGGCGCTGAGCGTGGCCGTCGGCATGGCGGGTGCGATGGGCGTCGGGCTTGGCATGGCCGGCGGGCGGCTGCTGGGCCGCGGCGCAGGTTGGGTGCTGGCCGGCGGCGCGGCGGGTGGGCTGGTCGTCGGCGGGCTGGTGCGGCTGCTGGGGTCGGACACGTTGACGCTGCTGGTCGGCCGTGCGCCCACCGGCATCACCGGCGGGCTGGAGGGCGCCGCCATTGGATTCGCGCTGGCCCTAGGCGTGCTGCTCGGCGGCGGGCTCGACCGCGCCCATGGCTGGCGTCCCGCGTGGGGCGCGGCGTTGTCGACCGGTATCGCCGGCGCGCTGATCACCCTGTCCGGCGGCAGCCTGATGGCCAGCAGCCTGGCACGCGTTGCCTCGACCTTCGACGACACCCGCCTGGACATGGCGCCGCTGGGCGCACTGCTGGGCGAGCCGCAACTGGGCCTCGCGTCGCAGGCCGCCCTGGGCCTGCTGGAGGGCGGCATCTTCGGCGGCTGCGTGGCGGCGGCATTGCTGTGGGCGAGGCGGCAAGGACCCGCCATTCGGAGGAGAGCGTCTTGAAGGCCCTGGTGTTTCTCGGTTCCCGTCGCAAGTCGTCCCCACCACTGCCTGCGCGGTTGGGCGAACGTGTCAGCCTGCACCTTGCGGCCCGGATGGGAGAGTGGTTCGACGTGACGCTGGTCGACCCACTGGATTACCCGCCCACGAACGTGTTCAAGCCGGCGTTCGCCTACGGGGACCGCGCGAAGCCTGAACCCTTCGCGGGCCTGGAGGCGATGATCCGGGAGGCGGGGGCGTACGCCATGGTCAGTCCCGAGTACAACCATTCGATGAGTCCCGCGCTGGGCGACCTGCTCAACCACTTTCCCAGCTCCGCCTTCGCCTTCAAGCCGAGCCTGATCGCGACGTACTCGAGCGGCCAATGGGGCGGAACGCGGGCGGCGGTAAACATGCGCACGTTCCTGTCCGAGCTGGGATGCCTGCCGGTGTCGGCGATGCTTCATTTCCCCCATGCCGACCAAGTGTTCGAAGCCGATGGCCAGTTCCATCCGGAACAGGACGCTGGGAAATGGAAGACGTACGTGGACCGGGGCGTTGGCCAGTTGCAGTGGTGGGCGGATGCGGCTGACCGTCACCGCGGGATCCTCGACCCTGCCGGGGTGTCCAAGGCTTTCTCGAAGACCCCAGCGGAACGGGATTCCCCCGGGCGCTGACCCTGTGACCTGGACACCGTCCTGGTCGCCAGGGCATCCGCCGATGTTCGCCACGAAGAGGATTCTCCAATGAGACACAGCGAGTGGCATCGAACCCATCGCACCGGCTGGCTGCGCGCCGCGGTGCTCGGCGCGAACGACGGCATCGTGTCCACCGCCAGCCTGGTGCTGGGCGTGGCCGCCGCCGGCGCGGCGACGCAGTCCGTGCTGGTCGCCGGCGTGGCGGGCCTGGTGGCCGGCGCGATGTCGATGGCGGCGGGCGAGTACGTATCGGTCAGCTCGCAGGCCGACACCGAACGCGCGGACCTGGCGCGCGAGCGGCGCGAGCTGGCCGAACTGCCCGAGCAGGAACACGAGGAACTGGTCGGGATCTACGTGCAGCGCGGGCTGGACCGTCCGCTGGCGGAACAGGTGGCGACGCAGCTGACGGCGCACGATGCGCTGAGCGCCCACGCGCGCGACGAGCTGGGGATTTCCGACACGCTGGCCGCGCGTCCCGTGCAGGCGGCGTTGGCGTCGGCGGCGACGTTCGCTGCGGGTGCCGCGCTGCCGTTGTTGGCGGTGCTGGTGCTGCCGCAGGGCGCCTTGCTGTGGGGTACGGCGGCCAGCTCGCTGGTGTTCCTTGCGGTATTGGGCGTGCTGGCGGCGCGGGCCGGCGGCGCGCCGGTGGCCCGATCGCTCATCCGTGTCGTGTCCTGGGGCGCGCTCGCCATGGGCCTGACTGCGGCCGTCGGTGCGCTGTTCGATGTCGTGGCGTAATTCGACTCAGCGCGAGTCCGAGGGATAGGTCACCCGGCTGCCGTCCTTCAGTGTCTCGCCCGGATACACCACCACGCGGTCGCCCCCACCGAGCCCTCCTGCGACTTCCGCCATCGTCTCGCCCATGTGGCCGAGCCTGATGCGCCGCAGCCGCGCGCGCCGGCCATCGATCGCGAACACCGCCCACGCGTCGCCATCACGCACCAGTGCGGCCGTCGGCACGCGCAGCACGTAGTCGCCGCGCCACGCGATGAAGCGGGCGTCCAGCCGGAAGCCATCGCCCCAGGTGGGCGGGACCATGCCTTCGGGCAACGTGATGACGGCCAGTACGCGTTGCTCTTCCACGCCCAGCGCCGAAACCTTGGTGAAGGCGCCGGGCTCGACGCGTTCAAGCGTGGCGGTAAGGGGCGCGGCCGCGTCCCCGGCATCCAGCTGCACGGGCGCGCCGGGTGGCAGGCGCATGGCTTCGGTGGTGAGCAGTTCGCTCACGGCTTCCAGCGCGTCGGGGTTGCCGATGTCGAGCAGCGGCTGGCCCGGCTGCACGGGTACCTCGCTCTGCTGGTGCAGCCGGATGACGCGGCCGTCGACGGGCGCGCGCAGATCGAGCGGCGCGGCGGGGCTGTCGTGGCCGGCGTTGGCCAGCAGGGCCGCGGCGGCCTGGCGGTCGGCGCGTGCGGACGCCTCGCGGGCGATGGCGGCGCGCAGGCCGGTGCGGGCGGCGGTGTCGCGTTCGCGCGCGGCATCCACGCTGGACGCCGCGACCAGGCGGTCGCCCGCCAGTGCCTGCAGGCGCGCGAACTCCGCGCCGGCGGCATCGACCGATGCGCGCGCGGCGTCCACCGCCGCAGCGGCCGCGCGTTCGGCCTGCTGCGCGGACGACAATTGCGCGCGCGCCTGCGCTTCCGCACCGGCATCCAGGAGTGGGGTGGTTGCTGGATGCAGGCGTGCCAGCACCTGGCCGCGGGTGACGGCATCGCCGGGCTCAACTGAGATGCGCTCCAGCAGGCCCGCGGTCGGCGCGCTGATGGTCCAGCGGTCGACCAGACGCGTCCGGGCCTCCTCGGTGAAGACGACCTCCAGCGGGCCCCGGTCGACGGTGGCGATTTCCACCTCCTGCGCGCGCGGCCACAGGCCCCAGCCCGCAATCGCCAGGGTGGCCACGGCCAGCAGCCAGAACATGGGGCGGCGCGGGACGGGGGCCATCAGTCGCGCGCCTTCAGTACGCCGATCAGGTCCAGCCGCCGCACCTTGGCGCGCACCAGCGCCCCTGCCAGGACGGCCGCCAGCACGGTGGACAACGCGGACAGGGCGTAGGTGGACGGGCTCACGTAGTGCGGGATGCGGAAGAGGTCGGACTCGAACCCCGACACCATCAACGCGATAAGCCCGTGGCCGAGGGCAAATCCGAGCGGCAGCGCCAGCGTGGTGAGCAGCGCCAGTTCGCCCAGCAGCAGGTACACGACTTCCTCGCGGGTGAAGCCGAGCACGCGCAGACTTGCCAGGTCGCGCGAGCGCTCCGAGAGCGACGCGTGCGCGCTGCTGTACACCACGCCCGCCGTCAGCACCGCGCCGAAACCGGTGGCCACCAGGGTGAAGACGAGGATCATCCGCGCCATCGAATCGTAAAAGTTGGCGATGGCCTCGCGCCGGCGTTCGATGGCGACGATGCCGGGGCGTGCCTGCAGGCGGTCGACCAGCGCGTCCATCCGCCGCGGGTCGACCTGCAATGCCGCACCGGTGATGCGGGGGCCATCGCCCATCAGCCGGTCCAGCATGTCCAGCGGGAGATAGGCCTGCGCGCCGAACGGCTCGCCGACCACGGCGTGCAATGGCAGCACCAGCTCGCGCTGGCGGCCCTCGCGCGACTGCAGGCGGATGCGGTCGCCGGGCCGCGCGTCGAGCATGTGGGCGAGGCCGTCGGTCATCAGGATGCCGGCCAGGGTGGGCTGCACCGGCTGCATCGCCGCGTCCAGCGGGCGCCGAAGGGTGGCGCCGTCGGACAGGCCGATGATGGCCGAGCGCTGGCTGCGGTTGCGGTGGCGGATGACCACCGGCACCGCGCGTTGCGGCTCCAGCCGCAGCACGCCGGGCAAGGCGGCCAGTTCCGCCAGGGCCACGTGCGACAGCGGCTCGACGAACAGCACGTCCAGGTCCTGCCGGCTGGCGAGGCGGTACTGCTGGTCGACCATGCGACCGACAGCGTCCTCGTGGAAGCGGCCGAGCATCATCACGGCCGTGCCCAGTGCCAGCCCGAGCGCCGCCAGCACGGTACGCAGCGGACGGCGCAGCAGGCTGCGCGCCATCAGCCGGTGCGGTACGCGCATGCGCTGGTAGATGGCATAGCGATCCAGGCGCCGGGTGTCGCCGGTAGTGGGCGGCTCCACGCGCATCGCTTCGGCCGGCGGCAACGCGAGTGCACGCCGCACCGGCAGCAGTGCACCCGCCAGTGCGCTGGCCACGCTGACCGTGACCGCCAAGGCAAGTACGGGCAACGGCACCCGGAAGGCGAGCGGCGGCAACCGGTAGAAGTCTCCGTAGACGCCGGCCAGCAGCGTTCCCAGCCAGATCCCCAGGACGATGCCCAGGGCCGCGCCGATGACCGCGATCACCATCGCGTGGCCGCCGTAGTGCA
>MIDV01000057.1:61152-64203 GCA_001830245.1 Lysobacterales bacterium RIFOXYA1_FULL_69_10
CGGTGCGGCCGGTGTGCCGGGGGCGGTGCGCACGGCCAGCGTGTTGAACGCGCCGTCCATGTCCATCACCGCCTCCAGCACCTCGCGCGGCAGCCAGGCGATGACGAAGCGGCGCGGGTCGGGGAACACCGATTGCGGCGGCAGTTGCGCGACGAATTCCGGCGAGCCCGCCACGCCCACCATCCGGAACATAGCGCGCTTGCCGTGCAGCGTCAGCTCGATGGCGTCGCCGATGCGCAGGCCGTGTGCATCGACGAACGCATCGCTCAGGGCGACGGCGTCGCGCTCCCCCGGCCCGGGCAGGCGGCCGCGCAGTACGCGCAGGCGGTTGATGGCCGGGCGTGCGGCCACCGGCACGCTGGTGGCCTGCACCTGCACGGGGTCGGCGAAGTCCGCCAGGCGGCCGCGGCCGTAGGCGCTGACGCGCGCCTCCACCGCGGCCACCCCCGGCAGGCGCGCGATGCCGTCGGCGACGGCCAGCGGCGCACGCTTGAGCGTGGCGAAGACATCGGCGAAGGCGTGGTCGCGGTAGTAGCGGCTGCGGCTGGCGTCCAGCGTGGCCAGCGTGCCCAGCGACATCACCAGCATCGCCACGCCCACGGCATCCACCAGGGCGATTGCCACGACCTGGCCGCGCATCTGCCACAGCTCCCGCCAGCGCTTGCGGCGCAGCACGTTCACCACTGCAGCTCGCTGGCGGCCACGCGCGCGGTGTTGGCGTCGTCGCGAACGATGCGTCCGTCCGCCAGCGCCATCACCCGCGTGGCCATGCGCGCGATGTCGGCGTTGTGGGTGATCACCACGGTGAGGGTGCCCAGTTCCCGGTTGACCGCCTCCAGCGCCTCCAGCACGCGGATGCCCGTGGTCGAATCCAGCGCGCCGGTGGGCTCGTCGCACAGCAGCACGTCGGGCTGCTTGGCGATGGCGCGGGCGATGGCGACGCGCTGCTGTTCGCCGCCCGAGAGCTGCGCGGGGAAGTGGTGCAGTCGTTCGGCCAGCCCGACCCGCGCCAGCGCGTCGGTGGGCGGCATCGGGTCCTCGGCGATCTCGGTGACCAGCGCGACGTTTTCCAGCGCGGTCAGGCTGGGCAGCAGGTTGTAGAACTGGAACACGAACCCGACGTGCTCGCGCCGGAACAGCGTCAGCGCATCCCCGTCCGCACCGTCCAAGCGGTGGTCGCAATAGGCGACGGTGCCGGAGGTCGGCACGTCCAGCCCGCCCAGGATGTTGAGCAGGGTCGACTTGCCGCTGCCCGACGGCCCCAGCAGCACGACGAACTCGCCCGGGAACAGCTGCAGGTCCACGCCGCGCAGGGCGTGCACTTCCACCTCGCCCATCCGGTAGGTCTTGGTGAGGCCGGCCGCGGTGAACACCGCCGATGCCGGCAGGGCGGCCGCGCGTTCGGGACGGTCGGTGGTAGGTGCAGGCATCGGCCGGGCCCCGGTAGGTCGGCTCCACGGTAGGGGCTGGCCCGGCGCGGGTATTGACCTGTGTCAGTCCGGCGGCCGCTCGCTTCATTGACCCCGGTCAATACCGCCAGGGCGGCAGGCGCACAGGCTGCGTCCATGGTCGGCGCTGCGCCGGCACGTCCCCACGCAGGAGAAACCCCCATGTCCACGCTCACCCGATTCAACCCGTTCCGGTCGATGGCCCGCTTCGATCCGACGGCCGACTTCGATGACCTGTTCCGCAACTTCTCGCTGCGCCCGCTGATGCGCGAGATGGAGACGACACTGTCGGAGATGCGCATGGACGTGCAGGAGGACGACGCGGGCTACCGCGTGACGCTGGATGTGCCGGGCGTACGCAAGGAGGACATCGAGGTGTCGGTGGACGGCAGCCGCGTCACGGTGCAGGCCGAGGTCAAGCGCGAAGAGAAGCGCGAGGGCAAGGACCTGCACGTGGAGCGGTACAGCGGCCGGACCTACCGGTCCTTCACGTTGCCGCAGGAGATCGACCGTGATCGCTGCGAGGCGCACTACGAAAACGGCGTACTGACGCTGGCCCTGCCGCGAAAGGGAGACGGCCAGGCCAAGCGGCTGACGGTCAACTGACACGGTCCACGGAGACAGGGAGCACCCGATGAAACCGCAGAAGGCACTGGCTGGCGTTGCGCTGGCATTGGCACTGGGCGTCGCGTGGCCGGCGGCCGCCCAGGACACCACCCCGGACCCGCCACCACCTTCGGGCGAACCGGCCACCCGCGAGGACGTACAGCGCGAGACCGAAGAAGCGGTCGAAGCGGTGCAGTCCTACAACACGGCACGGCGCCAGGCCGCGGAGGAACGCGCGCGTGAAGCCGTGGAACGGATGCGCGAGCGCATGGCATGGCTGCAGGACGAGTGGGCGCGCGAGCGCGTGCGCTACGACGACGTCGCCCGCGAGCGTCGGGCACGGATGCTTTCCGGCGCGCGCGAGCGGCTGGAGGAGGCGCAGCAGCGGTCACGGGAGCTGGAGGCCGCGGGCCAGGCCGATTGGCAGCTTGCCCGCGCGCGCTTCATCGACAGCTACCGCGTCCTTGCCAAGGACGTGCAGGGGCTGGTGGAGCGGTCGATGCCGGGCCGCCCGGTGCCACCCGAGGCGCGCAGCACCGATGACGACGCGGCCGACGAGGCCGAAGAAATGCGCCCGGAGGACGAGCCGCATCCGGGCGACCACCGCGACGACGCGCCGCTCGGCGCCACACCCAAGGGAGCAACGACATGAGCGCCACGACACGCCGCATCAAGCGCGCGCTGGATCACACGGTCGATGATGCGGGCAGCGCCGCCACCCATGCCGCACGCAGCGCAGAACGCGCGGCACGGCACCTGGCCGAGCGCGTGGGCGAGGGAACCGACCTGGCGCGCGAGCGCCTGCACGATGCGGCCGATGTCACGGGCATGCAGGTGCGACGCGCCGGCCGCCATGCGGCCCATGTGGCGCGCCGGCATCCGTGGTGGACGGTGGGACTGGGCGTGGCGGCGCTGGCGGTGGTCGCGGCGGCGGCGATCCGGTCGTCCGCGCGCCACCGTTGAAGCCCGGGTCGCGACGCCTGTCGCGTGGCAGCCC
>MIDV01000058.1:0-4856 GCA_001830245.1 Lysobacterales bacterium RIFOXYA1_FULL_69_10
CGCGCGGTAGTGCGCGCGCGCATCGCGGGCGAGTTCACCGGCGATGTCGCGCCAGCGCGCTTCGCGGTCGTCGGCCGGTCGCGGGCGCAGCGTTGCACGCAGCACCGCGCCGGCGGCCTGCTCCATGTTGCGCAGTGCGATCGCGCGGATGCCGTACTTGCGGTGGATGACTTCGCCCTGCTCGGTCAGGCGCAGGTAGCCGTCGACCGAGCCGCGCGGTGCGGCCACCACGGCGCGGCTGGTCTTGCCACCGCCGCGGCCGTGGAAGAAGGCGATGCGCACGCCGCTTTCCTCCGCGAGCCGGGTCAGCTGGAGTTGCGTCTGCTGCAGGGCCCAGCGCGAGGCGACGATGCCGCCGTCCTTGGCGCTGTCGGAGTACCCGAGCATGACGACCTGGCGGTTGCCGCGCGCGGCCAGGTGGTCGCGGTAGACGGGGTCGGCGAACAACTGGCGCAGGGTGTCAGGCGCGGCCTCGAGGTCGGCGACGGTTTCGAACAGCGGCGCGACATCCAGCGGCACGCGGCCTTCGTCGTCGACGCAGTGCGCGATCCGCGCCAGCGCCAGCACCGCCAGCGCGTCGGCCGCGGTGCGGCTCATGCTGATGATGTACGGGCCGAACGCACGGGCGCCCAGCCGCGGGCGCAACTCGGCGACGGTGCGGAACACCGCGAGCGTCGAGGCCGCCGCCTCGGGCTCGACCGCCGGCGTTGGCCGCTCGCCGGCGATGACCCGGTGGAGCGCTTCGACGCGGTCGGCCACCGGGTGCCGAGCCCACTCGTCGTCCTCGAGCAGGGCCGCCAGCGCGGCGTCGTGCATCGCCGAGTCCTGGCGCAGGTCGAGGCTGGCCAGGTGGAAGCCGAAGCACTCGGCGCGACGGCGCAAGCGGCGCACCGCGAATGCACCGGCATGTTCGCCTCCATGCGCCAGCAGGCTCGCCTCGATCAGTCGCACATCGGCTAGGAACGATGCCGCTTCCGGGTAGCCGGATGGCTCCTCGCGTGCGGTCGCCGCCAACCGCGCCTCCATCAGTGTCAGCAGGTTGCGGTACGGCATATCCGCGTGGCGCGGCTTGAGCGCGGCGGCGTCCGACGGCATCAGGGCCCGGTAGCCCGCAAGCCGTTCCAGCACCGCATCGTCGACCTGCACGCGCACGGTGGACTGGCTGAGCAGCTCGGCCAGTGCGCGCAGGTCGCGCCGGTACGCGGCCAGCACCAGGCCGCGCTGCCCGGCCAGGGACGCGGCAATCGTGTCGGCGCCGACGTTCGGGTTGCCGTCCATGTCGCCGCCCACCCAGGTGCCGAAGCCCAGCAGCGGCGGCAGCTCGAACGTGCGCCCGTAGGCCGATTCCAGTGCATCGGCCAAGGTCTCATGGAAGACCGGCAGCACCCGGTACAGCACTTCGGCGAGGTAGAAGCCGACGTGCTCGAACTCGTCGTTGACGCTCTGTCGGGCTGCCGGGGCTTCGGCGGTCTGCCAGCTGGCGGTGAGCGCCAGGCGCATCCGCTCGCGGTCGGCGCGGCGTTCGGCCGGCGTGCGGCCGCGGTCGATGTCGGCCACCAGGCACGTCACGATCTGGCGTTCCTTCTCCAGCAGCACGCGGCGCACCGCCTCGGTCGGGTGCGCGGTGAACACCGGCTCGATGCGCAGCCGCTCCAGCAGCGCGGCCATGGTGTCGGCATCGACGCCCTCGCCCGCGAGCCGGGTCACTGTGTCGAGCAGGCCCTCGGGCTGGGCGCCGTGCTCGGCGCGCTCATGGTCGCGGCGGCGGCGGATGCGGTGCACGCGCTCGGCCAGGTTTACGGCCTGGAAGTAGGTCGCGAAGGCGCGCACCAGGTCGGCGGCGTGGGCGAGGTCGACGCCGTGCAGCGCCGTGGCGAGGTCGTCCACCGGGGCGTTGGATTCGCGCCGGTCGATCGCGGCCCGGCGCAGCCGCTCGACCGCTTCGAGGAAGGCGGCGCCGCGCTGCTCGGCCAGGATCTCGCCCACCAGGGCGCCCAGCTGTTTGACGTCCTCGCGCAGCAGGTTGTCGGTGGGGGCGAAATCGAACGTGCGCAGCGGCTCGTCGGCGGGGTCGGGAGCGGTCGTCGGTGTCATCCGCGAAGGCTAGCGCACGCCGGTGGGTGGGAATGTCGAAAGTCGCATCGTCTTTGGACCGTCATTTCCCGGGTGATCGCAGCAACGGACGCGGGGTAATGCGGGGGAAAACCGCCCGACTTCCTAGTACGCGAACTCCCGGAACACCGGGTCGACGTTGCCGCCCCATGCGCCGTGGAACAGCTCGAGCTTGCGCTCGGCCGCGGTCTGGCCGGCGTCGACGAACTCCATCAACGGTTGCAGGTAGATCGTCTCGTCGGCACCGTTGCGGTTGAGGTTGGCGCGTCGCGCCAGCCCGTGGGCGGAAATCTCCAGCGCGCGGCGCGCCAGGTCCAGCACCGTCCCCTGCCGTGCGCCAATGCGCGCCGGCAGCTTGAAGGCATGCTTCGGGACGCCATCGCGCAGGGCGTGGCGCTCGGCGATCGAGTAGTCGCGCACCAGGTCCCAGGCGGCGTCCAGCGCGGTGTCGTCGTACAGCAGCCCCACCCAGAACGCCGACAGCGCGCAGATCCGGTTCCACGGGCCGGAGTCGGCGCCGCGCATCTCCAGGTACTTCTTCAGCCGCACCTCGGGGAATGCGGTGGTGCTGTGGTCGGCCCAGTCGGTCAGCGTCGGCGTGTGGCCCGGGTAGGCCGGCAGGCGGCCGTCGAGGAAGTGGCGGAACGACTGGCCGGCGGCATCGATGTAGGTGCCGTCGCGGTAGACGAAGTACATCGGCACGTCGAGCAGGTAGTCGACGTAGCGCTCGTAGCCGAAGCCGTCCTCGAACACGAAGTCGAGCATGCCGGTGCGGTGCGGGTCGGTGTCGGTCCAGATGTGGCTGCGGTAGCTCAGGTAACCGTTTGGCTGGCCTTCGGTGAACGGCGAGTCGGCGAACAGCGCGGTCGCGACCGGCTGCAGCGCCAGCGACACGCGGAACTTCTTGACCATGTCCGCTTCGCTGGCCACGTCCAGGTTGACCTGCACGGTGGACGTGCGGGTCATCATGTCCAGGCCGAGGTTGCCGACGGTGGGCATGTAGCGCTGCATGATCCCGTAGCGGCCCTTGGGCATCCACGGCATGTCCTCGCGCCGCCACTTGGGCTGGAAGCCCATGCCCAGGAACCCCAACCCCATCGGTTCGGCCACGGTGCGCACGTCGCGCAGGTGGGCGAAGGCCTCACTGCAGGTCTCGTGAAGGTTGTCGAGCGGCGCGCCGGACAGTTCCAGCTGGCCGGCGGGCTCCAGCGAGACGGAGGCGCCGTCGCGGCTCAGCGCGATGACGCGGCCGTGCTCCTCCACCGGCGTCCAGCCGAACTGCACCAGGCCCTTGAGCAGCGCCTCGATGCCACGCTCGCCGTCGAAGGCGGGCGGTCGTAGGTCGTCGGTGCGGAAGCCGAACTTCTCGTGCTCGGTGCCGATCTTCCAGTCATCGCGGGGGCGCACGCCGGATGCCAGGTACTCCACCAGTTGGCGGCGGCCGGCGGCGCCGGATTCGATCGGGACATCCTTGACCTGGCTGGGACCGGACACGCGCACCTCGCTGTCGACTGGAGCGGGCGATATGCGGGTGGGCCCTGCATTCGCAAGAGCCGGGAAGTGTAGCGACGGGGGATGTGGCGGCAACGTCGCTGCTGCAACGGTGCAATGCGCCGGTGCGGTGCCGCTTCCGTGGGAGCGGCTTAAGCCGCGATGGGATCCAGGGTGGGCGCGGTGTAGGAGCGACGTACGTCGCGATCACACGATCCGGTGGCGGTTGGCTCGCGACTTACGTCGCTCCTGCAGAAGCCATGCGGCGCCCCATCGCGGCTTAAGCCGCTCCTACAATGGCGAGCTCAAAGCTCCAGCCAGCGCCCGATCACCGCGCGCGCCTCGTCCACGCCGATCTTCGACTCGCCGGAGAACACCTGCACGCTGACCGCGTCGCCGAACTCGGCCTGCATCGCCTTGCGCACCGCCAGCAGCGCGTTGCCCTGCGCGCCGCGACCGAGCTTGTCGGCCTTGGTCAGGATCGCGTGCGCGGGCAGGCCGCGCTGCACGGCGTAGCCCAGCATCTGCCGGTCGTAGTCCTTCAGCGGGTGGCGGATGTCCATCACCACCACCAGGCCCTTGAGCGCCTCGCGGGTGCGGAAGTAGCCGTCGATGAAGGCCTGCCAGTGGGCCTGCAGGTCCTTGGGCACCTTGGCGTAGCCGTAACCGGGCAGGTCGACCAGGAAGCGGTCGGGCGGTGGGCCGCCGCTGGAGGGTTCGAAGTCGAAGAACACCAGCTGCTGGGTGCGGCCGGGCGTCTTGGACACCCGCGCCAGTGCGTTCTGCTGGCAGATGGCATTGAGCGCGGTGGACTTGCCGGCGTTGGAGCGGCCGGCGAACGCGACCTCGAAACCACCGTCGGGCGGCAGCTGGCGCGGGGTGTGGGCCGCCAGCATGTAGCGGGCGCGTGCGAAGGGATTGGACATCGGCATAGCATCGCACGGGCATGGGCGCGGCCCACCCGGAGGCGCCCCGCGCCGCGCCCGCGTTGACCCGTGCGCGTTGACCCGGGGCGGGCCCGGCCCGATAATTCCGCGGTTCCGGCGTGGTCGCATGGCACCGCCGCCCCAGAGTTACGGAGCCCAGCGTGATGAGCCAAGCCCGCGTCCTCGGCATGATCGGTGTCGCCGCCCTTGCGGTGGCCGCCGTCGCCTACGCCCAGACCACGGTCACCCCGATCCCGGACAACGAGCCGGTGCAGTCCGCGCCGCTCACCACGGCACCGGAGCAGTCGACCTGGGGCGATGACACCG
>MIDV01000058.1:4883-13635 GCA_001830245.1 Lysobacterales bacterium RIFOXYA1_FULL_69_10
GACCGACCTGCAGTACCCGCGCCTGGCCGGCCAGAGCGAGCGCTACATCGCGCAGCAGATCGCCCTGTTCAAGAGCGGCGAGCGCAACACCGGCATGTCCGCGGTGATGAAGCCCTTCGCCGACGCGCTCAGCGCTCAGGACGCCCGCGACATCGGCGCCTACTACGCCACCCAGGAAGCCGGCGCCGGCGTGGCCGACGACACCCTGGTCGCCGAGGGTCCGTACGAGGGCCTGAAGTTCTATGAAGTCGGCCAGAAGCTGTTCCGCTCCGGCGATGCCGAGCGCGGCATCCCGGCGTGCATGGCGTGCCACGGCCCCGACGGCACCGGCAACCCGGGCCCGGCCTACCCGCACGTGGCCGGCCAGCCGTCGCAGTACAGCCAGCGCCGCCTGGAGGAGTACCGCGCCGGCGAGACCGGGTACACCGACCCGCGCCTGTTCAACATCATGGCGACCGTGGCCAGCGAGTTGACCGACCAGGAAATCGGCGCGCTCGCCAGCTACATGGAAGGCCTGCACCCGCGCGCCAACGACTACGCCGCGGCCGACGCGCCGCCGGCCCCGGCCCCGGCGACCCCCGCCGCACCGGTGCCGCCGGCCGACGCGGTCGAGGAAGGCCAGCCGGCCACCGACCTGGAAGCCGACGCCGAAGCCGGCCCGGTCACCGGGAGCTGAGCGGGCCGGCGGAACTTTCCGCGCCCGCGGCAGTCCGAGCAGGCACTCCCTGGTTCGTGATCGAGCGATCCTTTTGACGCCGACCGTTATGATGACGGTCGGCGTTCTTGTTTCCGCTCCCCGGCGTTTCCCGTCCCGGATGGGCATGCGGGCTGCGCCCGACGCCCATCCCCGCCCCGCGATCCACTTGCGACTTCGCCTGCCATCCCCAGAGTGATCCCCGACCGATGCCGATGACCGCCCGACTGGCCGCGCTGCTGCTGGCCCTGTTCATGACCCTCCCCGCCCTGGCCGCACCGGCCGATGGTGCAGCGCTGGTGCCCGGCGTGGACTACATCGAGATTCCCGGCGGCCAGCCCTACGACAGCGAGGGCGACGCCATCGAGGTGGTCGAGGTCTTCGGCTACACCTGTCCGCACTGCGCCGCCTTCGAGCCGCGGCTGCAGGCGTGGAAGGCGCGGCTGCCGGCCGATGTCCGCGTCACCCCGCTGGCGGCGCCGTTCGGCGGCCATTGGATGCCCTACGCGCGCGCCTATTTCGCCGCCCGCTCCATGGGCGTGGCGACCCGGACCCACTCGGCCATGTTCCGCGCCCTGCACGAGGAGCGCGCGCTGCCCATGAGCGGGCCGACCCCGGCCGAGATCGCCGGCTTCTATGCCGGCCACGGCGTCGACGCGGCGCGCTTCCAGGCCGCGATGGCCAGCGACGCGGTGCAGGCCGAAGTGGACCGCGCCGATGCGTTCCTGCGCCGCACCGGCGTGGACGGCACCCCGGCCTTGGTGGTGGCCGGTCGCTACCGCGTGTTGGGCGAAAGCTTCGACGAGCTGCTGCGCAACGCGCAGGCCCTGGTGGCCCGTGAGCGTGCGGCGCGCGTGCGCGTCGGCCGCGCCGACTGAAGGGCCGCCCACCGTCGCCGACCACGCGGCCTTGCCTGACATACCCCTACGCTCCATTCACTACACTGGCCGGCCCCGGCCGCGACCGTCCCCGGACGTCCCGCGCCCTGTCCCCGGCCCTCTTGCGGAGAACCACCCCATGACCCTGCGATTGCCCGTCACCGCCCGCTCCGGACTGCTGTTGACCGCCCTGTTGGCCCTTGCCGCCTGCAGTTCGCAGGAAGGCCCGGCGCCGGGCGAGCGGACCGCCGATCCGGCGGCCGCGTCGACCCCGGCTGCACCGGCCGAAGGCCAGGCGGCCCCCGCCGCCAGCGAGACACCCGCGACCCCGACCGCTCCGGGCGAGGCCGCCCCGCCGCAGGGCCCGGCCCCGACGCTGGGCGTGGAGTATTTCGAGATCTCCGGCGGCCAGCCGTTCGCGCCCGGCCCGGCCGGCACCGTCGAGGTCGTCGAGGTATTCGGCTACACCTGCCCGGCCTGTGCGCGCTTCGAGCCGCTGGTCTCGGCATGGAAGGCCCGCCAGCCCGCCTACGTGCGCTTCACCCCGGTCGCCGCGCCGTTCGGCGGGTACTGGATGCCTTACGCGAAGGCGTTCTACGCGGCCGACTCCATGGGCCTGCGCGAGAAGACCCATGACGCCATGTTCCAGGCCGTCCACGTCGACCGCAGCCTGCCGGCGCAGGGCGTGAGCGACGAGCAGATCGCCGAGTTCTACGCCGGGCACGGGGCCAACGCGCAGGAGTTCGCCAACACCATGTCGAGCTTCGCCGTCGATGCGCGCATGAAGCGCGCCACCCAGTTCCTGCAGCGCAGCGGCGTGGACTCCACCCCGACGATGCTGGTGGACGGCAAGTACCGCGTCGCCAGCGGCATGCCGTACGAGGAGGTGTTGCGCATCACCGACCACCTGGTGGCCCGCGCCCGCGCCGAGAATGCGCCTGCGGCACCGGGCGGTGAGACCGCCCCGGAAGCCGCGACCGACGCCGACGCCGAAGCGCCTGCCGCCGAGGAGGCGGCCGGCTGACGCCAGGCCCCGCATGGCCGACTCGAGCGCACGGGAGATGACGCCGGACTCGCGCCGGCTGAAACTGCTGAGCGCCAACATCCAGGCCGGCTCCAGCACGCGCGGCTACCACGACTACGTCGCGCGCAGCTGGTCGCACGTGCTGCCGGCCGGCAACAAGCGCGGCAGCCTGGACGCCATCGCCCGGCTCGCCGGCGAGCACGACATCGTCGGCCTCAACGAGAGCGACCCGGGCAGCCTGCGTTCGGGCTTCACCAACCAGACGCACTACCTCGCCCAGGCGGCGGGGTTCGACTACTGGAGCCACCAGCCCAACCGCCGCGTCGGCGGGGTGGCCTCCAGCGCCAACGGCCTGCTCAGCCGGCTGGAACCGCGCGAGGTCATCGACCATGCCCTGCCCGGCCGCATCAGCGGCCGCGGCGTGCTGATGGCGCGGTTCGGCGAAGGCGACGACGGCCTGCTGATCGCCATCGTCCACCTGTCGCTGGGCGCGGCTTCGCGCGCGTCGCAGCTGGCCTTCGTCGCCGAGCTGCTGCACGACCACCCCCATGCCGTGCTGATGGGCGACTTCAACTGCCCCATCGACCGCCCGGAGATGCAGGCGCTGTTCCGCAGCACCCGCCTGCAGCCGCCCGACTGCGTGGTGCCGACCTTTCCGAGCTGGCGCCCGCAGCGCGCGATCGACCACATCCTGATCGGCGACGGCCTGAGCTGCGCCAACGCCTGCGCGATGCCGGCCGCGTTCTCCGACCACCTGGCGCTGTCGCTGGACCTGCATATTCCGGCGGTGGCGCTGCGGTAGAACGCGCGCAGGCCACTGCGCCCCGCACGCGAACGCACGTCCAGACTTGTTCCCTGGAACGAAAACGGCCGGTGGAATCCACCGGCCGTTCGCGTTACCGCAACCGCATGTCGATCAGAAGCGCAGGTCCGCCCTCACGTAGAAGAAGCGGCCGCCCGGGATGTCGTAGGTCGACGCGTCATACCCGTTGAGCGAGCACGACAGGCAGATCGGCGGGTCCTCGTCGAACAGGTTGTTGGCACCCGCGGTCAGCTCCAGTCCGCGCAGCATGTCGAAGCGGTAGCCCACCTGCAGGTCGTGGTAGGTGGTCGCGTCGAGGATGTTGCGGTCGTTCGCTGGGTCGCTGCACACCGCGAAGGAGACCGCGCGTCCACACTCCTCGCGCAGCTCACTGATGTGGCGGATGGTCCAGGCGGCCGACCAGTTGCCGAGGTCCCATTCGGTGACGAACGAAGACGTCCAGTCCGGAATCGCGCTGTCCACCACCTCGATGCCCACGCCCTGCGGCTGCCTCTGCCCCGCAGCACCGACGGCCTCGTAGTTCCCGACGAAGGTGTTGCGCCAGTCGATGTTGAACTGGCCCAGGCGCGACTCGGGGAACGCCCAGAACAGGTCCACGTCCCAGCCGTCGGTCTCGATCACGCCGAGGTTTGTCAGGCGGTTGGCGAAGTTGTTGATGTCGCCGGTCGGGCCACGGCTGATCCCGTCGCAGAACAGCGGGTCGAGCGTTTCCACGCACAGGTCGAGCTGGGTCTGTGCGTCGATGGCCTGGATCGCGCCCTCGATCTCGTGCCGGTAGAACGTCACCTCAACGTCGACGCGGTCGGAAATCGCGGTGCCCTCCAGGATGCTCGGGCTCCACACCAGGCCGGCGCTGAAGCTGTCGGCGCGTTCGGGTTCGAGCTGGTCGTTGCCGCCCGTCGTCACCGAAATCTGCGGGTTGTTCTGCGCGAAGCCTGCGGGAACGCCCAGCGCCCGGCAGTTGCCTTCCACGGACGGATCCAGGAACGGCTCGGTGCACGGGTCGTTGAGCTGTGCGTCGAATCGACTGGCGGAACCGAACAGCTCGCCGATCGAGGGGGCGCGGAAGCCTTCGGCGAACGTCGTACGCAAGACCAGTTCATCCACCACCTGCCAGCGCAGGCCCAGTTTTCCGGTGAACTCGCCGCCGAACGTCGAGTAGTCCGAGTAGCGCCCGGCCACGCTCAGGTCGAGCCGGCTGCCGCGCTCGGCGTTGGCGAACAGCGGTACGTTGAACTCGGTGAACAGCTCGGTGACGTCGTACTCGCCCGAGGTCGGCAGCGATGGCACGCCGTTGTAGAAGCCGGCCACGACGAGGGGGTCGGGCTGGTAGGCACCCTCGTACCGGCGATGCTCAAGGCCGGCGGCGAAGGCCAGCGGCCCGGCCCACATCTCGAGCAGGTCGCCCGACAGGTTGGCGGTGGCCAGCGTCAGGGTGTTCTCGCTGCGGTCGCGCACCACGGGCTGGATAAAGGCCAGCATTTCCGGGGTGATGGTGCCCGGTCCGCCGAAGATGTCGAGCGGGGTGCAGCCGGCCACGGCCGCGCAGGCATCCGGATCGCCCAGCGCCAGCGCGATGTTGCGGATGTCGTAGCTGCCGAAGTTGGTCTGCTCGGCCTCGTTTTCGCTGTGGGCGAAGTTGACGTCCCAGAACCACGCCCGCTCGCCAACGTCGAACACACCCTCGAAGCCGGTGCCGACGTACCACGTATCGACCTTCTGCTCGAACACGCGCGGCCCGCCTTCCACCGGGCGGCGCGCGACCAGGTCCAGGTTCCGCTCGTCCACCAGCGGCGTCGCCGGGTCGTCGACCGACACCAGGTCGAATCCAAACGGATTGAAGGGGTTGTCGGCCGAAATGAAGATACCGTCGGCAAACGCATTGCCCGTGCCCGCGCCCGAACCCAGGAAGAACGGCTCGGGTGCGGCCTGGTTGGTCGATTCGCGGCGGTTGTACAGCGCCTTGACGTACCAGCTGGCGGCGTCGGTCAGGTCGAAGCGGAACTGGCCGAACAGGCCGGCGCGTTCGGATGGCGTAACCACGAGGTTGTACGGCGAGAAGTTGAACGCATCGTTGGCTGCCACGTAGCAGTGGAAGTCGTCGGTACGGTCGACCCCGGTGGGGTTGCCGTCGGCATCGCGGCATGGCGTCTGGCCGGGAACATAGCTGGGATCGCTCGCGCCCGTGTTGGGGGTGATGTCGTAGGCCAGCCCGGTGTCGGGATCACGGAAAATGAAGCGGCCGAACGGCGTCGCGGAGCTGCCGAACGACACGCCCGTCCCGGGGGTCGGGAAGCGCGACTGCTCGCGGTCGGCGGCGCTGACACGCTCCTGGTCGGTGTAGCTGGCGCCCAGGAACAGGTTGGCACGGTCGCCGTTCCAGCCCCAGGCGATGTCGACCTTGCTGGTGGCGCCGTCGCCCTCGCCGTACTCGCCGTACTGCGCGCTGATGGACGCGCCCTCGAAGTTGCGGCGGGTGATGATGTTGACCACGCCGGCGATGGCGTCGGAGCCGTACAGCGCCGAGGCGCCGTCCTCGAGCACCTCGATACGGTCGACGATCGCCAGCGGGATGGTGTTGAGGTCGGTGGCGGCACCGACGCCCGACGCCGAGGCCTCGTTCACCCAACGGATGCCATCGACCAGCACCAGCACGCGCTTGGCGCCGAGGTGGCGCAGGTCGACCTGGGCCGAGCCCGCGCCCACGCCGCTGCCATCGGGCGGGAAGCCGAAGTTGCCCGAGGAGTTGAACTTGGTGTTGAGCGCCGAACCCGACCCGGTCAGCGCCTGCACGACGTCGCCGATGGAGGTCAGGCCGGTGCGTTCGATGTCGTCACGGGTGACGGTCTGCACCGGCACCTGGCCCTCGATCTCGGCGCGCTTGATGCGCGTACCGGTGACCTGGACGGTGTCGAGCGTGGTGGCGTCGTCGGTGGGCGTGGTGTCCTGCGCGGCCGCCAGGCCAGGCAGCGCGAGCAGCAGCGAAACGTGGATGGCACGGGTCAAGGCATTGCGGCGGTGCGCTTTCATGGATCTCTCTCCCTAGAAATACAGTGAAAAAACATCAATCGATGTCCCGGGCCGCTCCCCCTGCCGGGCGGCGCCACACGGTTGTAAACAATCCGTAAAGCCGCCACAAGCGGCAAAGTGCATGGCGGCCTATGTTCCTTTGCGCATAAGTTGGCCGCTTTGTCCAAGATATGACTTCAAAGCAAGCATAATTTGGCCGCACCCCACCGTCTCACCATTCTCCGAGACAGCACGATTGTCCTACATCAGCGTGGGGCATGGCTGGCGACCAACTGTTCAGCGCCTTCAGAAGCCAAAGACCACCCGTTGCCAGGCCAGCTGGATCTCATGTGCGCTGAGCGAGGCCGCTTACGACCCGAAGCGGCCGTTGATGATGGGTTGAGCTTGGGCAGAACGGCGCGACACGCGGAAGAGCAGGATGCTGCAGCTGTAACTGGCGGCCCGCCGGCAGGATTCGGAGCGCTGTAATTTCACTGGTGGTAAAGTACAGGTCGGGTAGGAGCGTGGCCCGTCGTCGCGGTTTGTGAGACAGCAAAAGTCATGAATGTCGGACGGGCAATTCGGTTGTGCCGTACAAAGAGGGCGGCCTCGCAGTGCGTCGTTGCACGCCGGGCAAATTGCTCGGTCTCGTACCTATCGATGCTCGAGAACAACAAGCGTGACCCAACGCTTTCTACGCTTATCAGGGTCGCGCAGGCACTCCAGATTCCCGTCAGCTTGCTATTCTTCTTAGCTTCGGAGCAGGAGGATCTCGGGCCGATCGATGAGAAGACCGCAGGCAAGCTGATGCAGTCCATCCATGCATCGCTGGCCAAGCCGACCAACGCAACCGCGCAATCGGGTGAGCAACATGGCTAGTGCCGAACAACTCAAGGCGTTGGTGAAGTCCTACATCGACCGGGACGACCGGCAGTTTTACTCGGTTGCCATGCAGGTCGCGGCCCATGAGGCCAAGCTCGGCCACGGCAGGCTGGCCGAGGGTCTGCGCGACATGATCGACGCCGCAAAATCGCGAGCCGTGGCGAGCGAGCAGTCAGGCAAGCTGGTTCCCCTTGCTCGTCCTCGCGGCGAGCTTGCCAATCTGCTGACAGTTGCTTACCCGAAGAGCAGGCTGGTCGACATGGTGCTCGACCCAGATGTAGCCGCACAGATCGAGCGCATCCTCAAGGAGCAACGGCTGCTTTCGCGCATCCGCGAACACGGTTTGTCGCCGCGACGAAAGTTGCTTCTGGTCGGTCCGCCGGGAACGGGCAAGACGATGACCGCATCGGTGCTGGCAGCGGAACTCGGCGTACCACTGTTCACGGTGAGGTTCGACGCACTTATCACCAAGTTCATGGGTGAGACCGCAGCCAAGCTGCGCCAGGTCTTTGATGCGGTGACCGAGGTTCGCGGCGTGTACTTCTTCGACGAGTTCGACGCGATCGGCTCTCAGCGGGGGCTTGCAAACGATGTAGGCGAGATCAGGCGCGTGCTGAACAGCTTCCTGCAGATGATCGAGAGCGACCAGTCGAATAGTCTGATTGTCGCGGCCACCAATCATGCTGAGATCCTCGATTACGCGCTCTTTCGACGTTTCGACGATGTCATCGAGTACCACCTACCTACGGCAGATCAGGGAGCGAAACTGATCAAGTCGCGGTTGGGGAAGTTCGCGCCCAAACCGTTCCCGCTAAAATCGGTCGCGTCCAAAGCCGACGGATTGAGTTATGCGGAGATACGGCGCGCGGTCGACGACGCCATCAAAGAGGCTGTCATGCATGACGAGTCGCGGGTGAACGGCGAGATATTGAAACGCGCCCTGGAAGATCGTCGAAAACTGAACCTGAGAACGGACAAGAATAGGGCAGCCCCGAAACCATGCCGGATCAACCAACCGATAAGCGGCCGCACCTAGTCCTTCTAGACACTTCCAAGGCGGTTGGCTTCACGGCGCACTCCGCTGGAGGCGGCGCGACCAGCGTTGTTCCGGATTTGCCTCGGCAGCAGCACGGGCAAGCCTTACGTGCACAGATCGAGGCATTGAAACCTGTCTCCGCCGAAGTGGTTCGTATCCAGGCGCAGCAGGGGTTGGAAGGTGGTCTCGGTCTGCAGGTTCAGTTCGCCAGCCAGCCGGATGTCGAACTAGCATTCGAGAGCCTGGCGAACGAAACCCAGAAGATCGAACTGCTCAGTGTGCGCCGGGAAGGGGAGCACACCTACGCGAACGTATTCGTCCCCGACGGCAAGCTGGCGCATTTCGAAAAATACGTCACCGAATACCTAGAAGAAAAGAAGGATAAGAACGGCAATGCGCGGGACCA